>NZ_LDUJ01000011.1:0-74887 GCF_001043675.1 Lysinibacillus sp. LK3 | reverse complement strand
AAAAGTTTGAAACATTCAATGTATCGTTTATCTAGTTTTGAAAGAATAAGTCTTTCAGCTGAATAAGTGAAGTGATGATGGCAAAGAGGTCACACCCGTTCCCATACCGAACACGGAAGTTAAGCTCTTTAGCGCCGATGGTAGTTGGGGGCTTCCCCCTGTGAGAGTAGGACGTCGCTTCGCTTATTTTTTGTGGAGGATTAGCTCAGCTGGGAGAGCACCTGCCTTACAAGCAGGGGGTCGGCGGTTCGAGCCCGTCATCCTCCACCATTTTGGTCCCGTGGTGTAGCGGTTAACATGCCTGCCTGTCACGCAGGAGATCGCCGGTTCGATCCCGGTCGGGACCGCCATTATTATTGCCGGTGTAGCTCAGTTGGTAGAGCAACTGACTTGTAATCAGTAGGTCGTGGGTTCGACTCCTATCGCCGGCACCATTCCCTTGGAGGGGTAGCGAAGTGGCTAAACGCGGCGGACTGTAAATCCGCTCCTTAGGGTTCGGCGGTTCGAATCCGTCCCCCTCCACCATTTTAGGGGCATAGTTCAACGGTAGAATAGAGGTCTCCAAAACCTTTGGTGTGGGTTCGATTCCTACTGCCCCTGCCAGGTATTGAGGTACTCGTTCATAATACAGCTAATATAATCTATATAGTGGCGATTGTGGCGAAGTGGTTAACGCATCGGATTGTGGTTCCGACATTCGTGGGTTCGATTCCCATCAGTCGCCCCATTTTAAAATTGGGGTATAGCCAAGCGGTAAGGCAACGGATTTTGATTCCGTCATGCCTAGGTTCGAATCCTAGTACCCCAGCCATTTTTAATTTCACGAGCCATTAGCTCAGTTGGTAGAGCATCTGACTTTTAATCAGAGGGTCGAAGGTTCGAGTCCTTCATGGCTCATCATTTTTTAATTAACATGCGCCCGTAGCTCAATTGGATAGAGCGTCTGACTACGGATCAGAAGGTTATGGGTTCGACTCCTGTCGGGCGCGCCAATAAAATCATGTTTACGGAATGTAGCTCAGCTTGGTAGAGCACTTGGTTTGGGACCAAGGGGTCGTAGGTTCGAATCCTGTCATTCCGACCATCTTTCATGATAAATGGGGCCTTAGCTCAGCTGGGAGAGCGCCTGCCTTGCACGCAGGAGGTCAGCGGTTCGATCCCGCTAGGCTCCACCATTGTAATATTTTTGGAGGTATACCCAAGTCTGGCTGAAGGGATCGGTCTTGAAAACCGACAGGCGGGTAACACCGCGCGGGGGTTCGAATCCCTCTACCTCCTCCATTTTTCGGGTCAGTAGCTCAGTTGGTAGAGCATTAGATTGAAGCTCTAAGTGTCGGCGGTTCGATTCCGTCCTGACCCACCATTATTGCGGGTGTAGTTTAATGGTAAAACCTCAGCCTTCCAAGCTGATGTCGTGAGTTCGATTCTCATCACCCGCTCCAAAATGGGCCTATAGCTCAGCTGGTTAGAGCGCACGCCTGATAAGCGTGAGGTCGATGGTTCGAGTCCATTTAGGCCCATATTATTCCGAAGTAGCTCAGTTGGTAGTAGCACCTGACTGTTAATCAGGTTGTCGCAGGTTCGAGTCCTGCCTTCGGAGCCACGGCCCGTTGGTCAAGTGGTTAAGACACCGCCCTTTCACGGCGGTAACACGGGTTCGAATCCCGTACGGGTCATCAAGCATGTAGCACAGATGTGTGTTACATGCTTTTTTCTATTCTCCTGTTCTTTAAACGATAAAAGATAATGCAATAGCAGAAAAAGACCTATTTGCAAGGTGAGGGACTGAATTTAATTCCCCTAGCATCTTACTATGGGCTCCTATAAGCCGTTTCACTTACCACGTACACTTCCATGGTCAATACTTTTGTGAAGGCTGCTTGACTTCTCTAGTATAGCGATACAGGCGAAATCCTGGCCAGAGAATTTGTGAAACTGGTTCTGCTCTATGCGAAAGCGAAGCAACAGCAGCAAGTAAGTAGCCCAGAACGTATAGCTTTTTCACATTTACAAAAATTCTATTGATTTCTTTGTTCTACAACCCCCTGAAAAAGGCTACATGACTACTGTAGCCTTTTTATAATAATTAAAATCTTTCTCCCTTACATTCTCTTAAGAAAGAGAGTCTATAGAGTAAATATGAACAAACTATTTCATATATAAAATATGTATGTTTTTTCAATTACTATTTTCATGGTGCTTGTTGTTTTGTTCCTCTAATATGAGGATAAGTGGAGGAATCGATATGAATATACAGGAGATACAGCAATTTTTAAGTCTATATCAGACAGAACAAAATGAATCAGAACTTTGGTTAAAGAATAGATTACAGGCAGTTAAGGATGCAGGTAAATATCACCCAACAACAGAGGAGCTAGTTTTTGGCGCACGTGTGGCATGGCGAAATAGCAATAAGTGTATTGGACGTCTGTTTTGGCAGTCACTGCATGTGGTAGATGCACGTGATGTTTTAGATGAAAAGGCTATTTTTCAAAAATTACTAGAACATATTGATTATGCGACAAATCATGGGAAAATTCGTCCAACTATAACAGTGTTTGCTTCAGATAGAGTACGGATTTGGAATCATCAACTAATTCGTTATGCAGGCTATGAAACAGATGCAGGCATTATTGGAGATTCACAGTCCATTAAATTTACAAAAGTGTGTGAGTCGTTAGGATGGAGAGGTAAAGGAACTGATTTTGATGTACTACCACTCGTTATACAGGTAGATAATCGTGCTCCTCAAATGTTTGTAATTCCTGAAGAAAATATAGTAGAGGTCTCAATCCGTCATCCAGAGTCAAACGATGTGGAAAAATTAGGAATGAAGTGGTATGCCGTACCTATTATTTCGAGTATGCGTTTTCAAATGGCTGGAATTGATTTTCAAGCAGCTCCATTTAACGGCTGGTATATGGGAACAGAGATTGGCGCACGAAATTTAGCAGATCATGATCGTTATAATATGTTACCTGCAATTGCAGAGATTTTTAATCTTGATACAACCAAACAATCGTCTCTTTGGCGTGATCGTGCTTTAGTAGAACTTAATATTGCTGTTCTTCACTCATTTAAAGAAGATGGTGTGAGCATTGTTGATCATCATACAGCAGCTCAGCAGTTTAAATTGTTTGAGGAGGCAGAAAAATCAACAGGAAGAGAAGTTACAGGCAACTGGACATGGTTAATCCCACCACTTTCCCCTGCCACAACTCATATATTCCATAAACCCTATGTAAATATTTATCATACACCAAATTATTTTTATCAAAAACCATGCTATTAGTGTAAAAGAATTGTTTACTTTCGATACTTTTGATGAGAGAGGGCTTACTATGTTAGATCAGCAAATTCCCAATATCCCATGGAGACAATTGACGACACCTTATGGTAGAGGTACAGCCATTCCTAAGCTGATAGAACAGGAGCAATACACACAACTAGCTGAATTAATTGAACATCAAGGTACACTGTGGCAGGTGACACCATGGGTTTTGCTTGTCCTGCTAAAAAAGCTTACTCGTAAAAAATTAGAGGTTGTCTCCTTACAAGAGGTACAGTTATATTTAGCTGTGGCACATGCTATTACCAAGGATTATCTCGACCCAGTCAATACTGTTAAAAATATGCAGGAGCTATTAGACGTCAACTATTTGTGGATAGAAAATGAGGATAATGATGAGCAGGAGTGGGAGAAAGAAACGCCAAAGGGCTATGAGGAGCAAGCTTTTGTAGGCTATTACTATTATAGTTATATGCTTTTACAAGAGGCTGTTCCTATTTTTTCTACTATAACAGCTCATAATAATGAAGCATCAGAATGCCTTGCTGAATTGCTAACATTACTCCAGCAACCCGACAATTAAGTAATGTGTAAACACTATATAGAAATAGAGCAGATGGAGGAATCAAATCCACCTGCTTTATTTAATTTTAATGCACATATTCATCCTTAGAGGCTCTCATTGAGCAAAAGAAGAGTAACATTGCTACAACGACAAAGAGCCATCCCGCAATATTCCAGCCGCCAAATAAATCATGCAAGTAGCCAAAAAGAATAGGACCAATTGCGGCAAATAAATAACCCAAAGATTGCGCAAAGCCTGATAAATCTGCTGCTTCAAATGCAGTACGAGTCCGGAGAGTGAAGAACATCATTGCTAGGGCGAATGAAGAACCACCTGCTAACCCTAGAAGAACCATCCACAGTACCCCAAGACTTGTCCATTCCATGACAACCCCAACAAAGCCTACTAAATAGAAGGATGTAAACATCAATACAAGTGGGCGTTGAGAAGTCATTTTACCAGCAATAATAGGCACTGCTAAGGCCATTGGTACTTGTGAGAATTGCATGATTGAAAACATCCAGCCAGCTTTATCAGGTGCTAAACCTTGAGCAATATAGATCTCAGGTATCCAAGCTGCTGTTGTGTAGAATAATAAAGATTGTAAACCCATTGCCCCTGTGACAGCCCAAGTAACAGGTGATTTCCATAAAGGTGTACTGGTCTTCTTAGATGTAGTAACTGGTTCCGGTTTATTTGATTTTAGTTGAGGTATCCAAATTAAGATTGTAATTAGAACGAGTATGAGTGCAATGGAAAGTGCACCTTGCCAGCCTAACGATGAATTAGCTATCGGATAGCTAATACCAGCACCAAGGCCAGCAGTAAAATTCATGGACATGGTGAAAAAGGCCATTAATAAACCCACATGATAGGGAAATTTCAATTTCAATAATCCTGGAATTAGTACATTTCCAAAAGAAATGGCTACGCCAATTAACACAGTACCCAATAGAAGTAATTCTGTAGTACCAAGTGAACGTAGGACAATTCCTAAAGCCAAGAGAAAAGTTGATAAAAATAATGTTAGCTCAAGCCCTAGTTTGCGTGCTACAACTGGTGCAAATGGAGATATAACAGCAAAAGCCAGCAATGGTATCGTTGTTAGAAAGCCTGCCAAAACATTAGATATTCCAAGATCTTCACGGATAAAGGATATAATTGGGCCAACAACAGTTAGTGGCATTCGTAATGTAGAGGCTATAAAGATAACTCCAAAGACTAAAAGTAAGGTTGTTCCTTTCCAGCTAATTTTTTTACTTGGAAAACTAGTGGAATGATCATTTGTAGTCAAAATAAAATCCCCCCTAATAATAACCATTCTAATTGAACTACTATAACACTTTATCACACTATTAAAAATAGTAGAAGATTCATAAAATACAGAACATTTGTGGTTGTATTGAAATGTCTATGGTCTTATGTTAGTATAATAAACATCATAAATTTAATAATTATATGCCTCATGTTTGTATTGAGGTAGAGGTCGCGATATTTATAAGTATGCTAATTGAAATGACAAGCATTGATGAAATTAGCTGAAAGGAAATATTGCCGAAGTGTGAGGGGACTTGAAAACCTCATGCTGGGGCTGTCTCCGAAAGGAACAGAACTGTCACGTTTGCACAACGTGTTGAGCTATCATGTAGGAAAACTGAGGATTAACGTAGCCATCACAGTGTATATGTGATGGCATTTTTTTGCCTCATAAATAGGAAGGAAGCTATATCGTGAGTGAAATAAAAGTAAATCAGCTCGGACATAAAGCGCCGAAGCTGAAAAAAGAATTAAAAAGCCGTCATATTACAATGATTTCTTTAGGCGGTACAATTGGTACGGGGCTATTTTTAGCCAGTGGAGGAGCAATTGCTCAGGCAGGTCCTGGAGGAGCATTGCTTGCCTATGCTTTAATTGGTATTATGGTGTATTTTTTAATGACAAGCTTAGGGGAAATGGCTGCCTATATGCCATCCTCAGGTTCATTTAGTACGTATGCAACCAAATTTGTAGATCCTGCTTTGGGCTTTGCATTAGGCTGGAACTACTGGTATAACTGGGCAATCACCATTGCTGCCGAAATTGCTGCTGTGTCATTAATTATGAAATATTGGTTCCCAGATAGCTCATCAGCACTTTGGACAGTATTATTTATTGCTGTTGTATGGACGTTTAATTTACTATCCGTAAAAAGTTATGGTGAAAGTGAATATTGGTTTGCCATGATTAAAGTAGCAACGGTTATTGTTTTTATTATCATTAGCTTACTAATGATTTTTGGTATTTTAGGTGGGCAGGCTCCTGTAGGTTTCACTAATTTCTTTGTTAGTGATGGGCCATTCCATGGTGGCTTCCTTGCTACATTTGGTATTTTCCTAGCTGCAGGATTTTCATTCCAAGGAACAGAATTACTAGGAATTACAGCTGGTGAAACAGATGATCCTGGTAAAAATATTCCGAAGGCTGTTAAATCTGTATTTTGGCGTATTCTTTTGTTTTATATTTTAGCGATTGGTGCAATTGGGATGTTAATTCCATTTACAGACGAACGTTTATTATCAGAAGATATCGCAGTATCACCGTTTACACTAGTGTTTGACCGCCTAGGTATTGCCTTTGCTGCTTCATTAATGAATGCCATTATTTTAACGGCTATGCTGTCAGCAGGAAATTCAGGACTATATGCATCTTCTCGTATGTTATGGCAATTAGCAGTGGATGGACATGCACCTAAATTTTTTGCAAAGCTAAGTCGTAGAGGTATTCCGATTTATGCACTTATGGCAACATTAGCTGTAGGCTGTTTAGCATTTTTGGCATCCTTCTTTGGCGATGGAGTGGTTTATATCTGGCTATTAAATGCTTCTGGAATGTCTGGCTTTATTGCATGGCTAGGTATAGCGTTTAGTCATTATCGTTTCCGCCGAGCGTTTGATGCACAAGGCTTAGATCCAAAGTTATTACCTTATAAAGCCAAATTATATCCGTTTGGACCATTATTTGCTTTTACAGTTTGTATGATCGTAGTCATTGGACAAAATTACACAGCCTTTACAGGCGATAAGATTGATTGGTACGGTATCCTTGTTTCGTATATTGGGATTCCATTATTTTTAGCATTATGGTTTGGCTATAAATTAAAGCACAAAACAAAAATGCTTCCACTTGAAGATTGTGATTTAAAAGTTGAAGATTAAATAATAGAGCTGTTCTATAAACCAAAGAGTGATGGTTTATGGAGCAGCTCTTTTTTCAACACTCATAAACAAATCTCTAATGATACATCATAAATATGGTAATGTAATATACATATGGAAATTGGGTTTTGATAGGAGAGGTGCATCATAGTGCAAAAGCATATTTTACTTGTAGAAGACGATGAAGCCATTCGTGAAATGGTTTCTAATTACTTAACGATGGAAGGTTTCCATGTCACAACAGTGACTAATGGCGAAGAGGCATTACAAAATTGTTTGCAAAAAACCTTTGATTTAGTCATCTTAGATATTATGATTCCTAAATTAAATGGATTGGAAGTATTAAAGATTATTAGAGAGCAGGCAGCACTTCCTATCATTATTATGTCTGCAAAAGACAGTGATGTTGATAAAGCATTGGGCTTAGGATTAGGGGCAGATGATTATATTGCTAAACCCTTTTCTATGCTGGAATTTTCAGCACGTGTAAAGGCTGTTATCAGAAGAGCTACGAAATACTCTAGTCAAGCTGAACAAAAGCAAGAGGTCCTCGAAATTGATAATTTAAAGATAGATATCGTTAATTTCTCAATAACAAAGAGCGGACAAGACATAAAGCTGACATCAAAGGAATTTTCCATTTTAAAATTGTTTGTGACAAATCGTCACAGAGTTTTTACCAAAGAGCAAATTTATCAGACGATATGGAAAGATGCCTATTACGGAGATGAAAATATTATAAATGTACATATCAGAAGACTCCGTGAAAAAATAGAAGATGATCCGTCACATCCTCACTATATTAAAACCCTATGGGGAATCGGCTATAAATTTGAAGGGTAAGAATATATGATATTTCTATTATTATTAATCATTGTATTGCTAATCGGCATTCTTATTTTTCAATGGAAAATCAAGAAGGAACAAGAACATGCTATCCAATATATTCATCGAAAACTACACGTAATTGTGAATGAACAGACGTATGAAAAGATTCTAGTAACAACTACAAATTCAGAAATTCAACAGTTACTTATTACACTGAATACTTTGCTAGATCAACATCAAAAAATTCAGGCTACACATCGTAAAATGGAAAATTCCATGAAAAAGATGTTGGCCAATATTTCCCATGATCTTAAAACGCCTTTAACCGTTGTACTTGGCTATATTGAAATGCTTCAACTTCAAAACGGGATTAGTGACGAGGAACAGCAACGTTTACTTAAGGGTGTACATGCTAAAACATTAGAAGTATTAAAAATTATTCATACATTTTTTGACTTGGCAAAATTAGAGGCTGGGGACACAGATTATCCAATCACTAAAATCAATGTCAGTGAAATATGCCGAAAAAATGTTTTGTCTTTTTACGATTTGGTTACTTCAATGGGATTAAATATTAAAATTGATATCCCAGAAAGCTCCATATATGCACTTGGTAATGAAGAAGCATTAAATAGAGTGTTAAACAATCTACTGTCTAATGCTATTGCATATGGAGCAGATGGCAATGTAATTGGAATTACCATAAGAAATGATGAAGTCAATATTGATATTGATGTGTGGGATTGTGGCAGGGGCATTGATGAATATCATATCGATCGCGTTTTTGAAAGAATGTATACACTTGAGGATTCTCGAAATAAATCTTTCCAAGGTAGCGGTTTGGGACTAACGATTACAAAGAGACTAGTAGAAATAATGAATGGCTCCATCCGTTTATCGAGTATTCCCTATGAAAGAACTATTTTTACGATTTCGTTAAAGCGAATGATGTATTAAATCGATTATGCTTGTAGAGCTTTAATGCTTTGCAGGCTTTTTTACTTAAGAAATATGTAAGAATGCAGTAATAAAATAGAGAGTTTCATTTTTTATAATGAAGCTAGTCACAATTGAGGGAGAGAATTACATGACATACATTGTAAAAACAAATCAGCTTACGAAAGTGTACGATGGAAAGGAAGTTGTTTCTGCTGTCAATATGAACGTTAAGAAGGGAGAGATTTATGGATTTTTAGGTCCAAATGGTGCGGGTAAAACGACTGTTATGAAGATGCTAACTAATCTTACGAAGCCTACAAGTGGGGATGTAGAAATTTTGGGGGCGAAATTGACGGACAAATCCTATGAAATACTAAAAAGAATGGGGACAATTATTGAATATCCTATTTTTTATGAAAAATTAACGGCTAGAGAGACCCTGGAATTACATTGTGAATACATGGGTTATTATGATAAGAAAGAAATTGCACATGTTCTTAATTTAGTAAAGTTATCGAATACAGAGAAAAAGCAGGTTAAAGATTTTTCTCTGGGGATGAAGCAAAGATTAGGCATCGCAAGGGCCATTATTACAAAGCCAGAGTTACTTATATTAGACGAACCAATTAATGGATTGGACCCAGTAGGGATAAAGGAGTTAAGAGAGCTTTTCAAGATGCTTTGTAAGGAGTACGGCATAACTATTATTATCTCTAGTCATATTCTAGCTGAAATAGAACAATTGGTCGATACAATAGGTGTTATTAAGAATGGAAGGCTCATCACTGAGGTAGCAATGGATACTATTAATCGTGATCAGGTCAATTATACGGAAGTGATCGTAAGTGATGGGAAAAAGGCAGCGTTTATTATTGAAAGCGAATTAAACATTACGAATTTTAAACTGATGGATGATAACTCTATACGTATATACGACTCAACAGTATCCCAACAAAGCCTATCGAGAGCATTAATTGAACATGACGTTGAGATTGAAGAGATTAGTAAAAAAACTAGTTCATTAGAGGATTATTTCTTAAAGCTAATCAATGGAGGTGTTGTCCATGCTTAATTTAATGCGTTTAGAAATGAAAAAATTTCATTTAGGTTCATATGTTAAAGGAGCCATTATCGCTAATTTTGTTATTCTTGGTTTTTTGTTTATGATTTTATTTATTTCTAAAGTGGAAGGAGACCCAGGGCTTGAAAATTATGAGGTTGCATTCAGTGTTATTGATTCATTTGTAAGAGCAGTTTTTATGATTTTTGCTTCTACGTTAATAGCTAAGTTAATCATCGGAGAATATAAATTTAAAACCATTACATTAGCCTTTATGTATCCTATAAGTAGAAAGAAATTAATGGTCGCAAAGCTTGCTATTGTCATGCTATTTACTTTCAGTATGATCATTATCTCCAATGCTCTTATTACAACCATTTTTTGTATCATAAGCGATCGATATGAATTAATTCCTGATGTACTATCTAGTTCTTTAATTATCCAGCAAATACCTTCTGTATTGATGAATGCGATTGCTGCCTCAGGTATAGCTTTAATCCCATTGTATTTCGGGATGAGAAAATACTCTATACCGACAACTATCATTTCATCTATTATAATTGTGTCTGTAACTTCGTCAAATTCAGGTAACTTTACTTTAAACGATATTATTATTATTCCAATTACTTTAGCAATCGTGGGTCTTGGTATTGCTTATTTAGCCATTAGAAATATCGAAAAGGTGGATGTTTAATCAAAAAGATACCAGGTGCTCATTGCTATAGAGTACCTGGCTTTTTGTTATCCAAAAATTGTTTCCCACAGTAAGTAAATATTTAACGTAACAACAACGACTACGACAAACCAACCTAAAACAGTTGTAATACGGTGATTAACTAGGCTTCCCATAATGTCTCGTTTACTTGTAAACATAACAAGAGGGACAAGTGCAAAGGCAATACCAAATGATAAAACAACTTGACTAAGAACGAGAGCATAGGTAGCATTCACACCAGAGGCAATGATTGCAAGTGGTGGCACCATGGTAATCGCTCTACGTAAATAAAGAGGTATTTTTCTTTGAATGAAGCCTTGCATCACTACGTCACCAGATAAAGTCCCTACAGAGGAGCTAGCAAGCCCTGCAATAAGTAAACCAAGACCAAAGGAAATGGCAGCCATTGGGCCGAGCGCAACTTTTAAGCCATTATAGGCAACATCTAAATCTTCAACTACAACACCTTGGGTATGGAATACGGCTGCGGCAATGATGAGCATGCTCATATTGATGGCACCAGCAATAATCATAGCGATGATAATATCGATAAATTCAAAACGGAAAATACGTTTTTTTTCTGCCTCATTTCGACCAATAATACGACTTTGAGTTAAAGAAGAATGTAAGTAAATAGCATGAGGCATAACGGTTGCACCTAAAATACCTGTTGCTAATAATAGTGAATCTACACCTTCAAAGTGTGGTGTGAACATGCCAATCGCCACATCGCCCCATGCTGGCTGCGCTAAAAATGTTTGGAAGGCAAATGCCAATACAACAATTAAAACCATTCCAGAAATACCTGCTTCAAAGGCTCTAAATCCTCTTCTTTGCAACTCTAAAATAGCGAATGAACCCACTGCTGTAATCAATGCGGCGGGAAGCATTGGGATATTAAAAAGTAAATAAAGCCCTAATGCTGCTCCGATAAATTCCGCGAGGTCTGTGGCAATGATGACCAATTCCGCCTGTATCCATAAAAAGATAGATGTTTTTTTAGAAAAATGCTCGCGTGCTACTTCAGGTAAATTTTTTCCTGTCGCAATCCCAAGCTTGGCAGACAGGGACTGAATTAACACGGCCATTAAATTAGAAAAGGCTATAACCCAAAGTAGCAGGTAGCCGTATTGAGAGCCTGCTGTAATATTTGTAGCAAAATTGCCAGGATCAATATAGGCAACTGCTGCAATGAAAGCAGGTCCTAAAAATGGCAAGAGTCTTCGCCAACCTTTTATATCTCCATCTAAAACCGCCTCTGCAGACGATTTTGTGACTCGTTTGTAAACCATATTGTTCCCTCGTTTCAAAAAGTATCATCAGTGAAATAAAGTTTCCTATAGGAAAATAAGATATTAGTATTCTAACGCTAGGAATAAAAAAAGTGAAGTAGTTTGCTTTATCCTTCTAAAATAAGTATGCTCTTTTGGATGAAGTGAATGAGTAGAAAAATTAAATTGCAGGGAAAATTCGAAATTTATAGAACTAATGAAATGTAGAAGGGAGACAAGGTGATGGATATGGTATGGGTAAAATCAAAAGTAACAATTCCACGTACAGTGCCAAATGTATTAGAGAGGAAGAAATTATTTTCTATTTTATCTAACAATCGAATGAAGAAACTAACCATTATACGGTCAGCCGCAGGATACGGAAAGACGACTCTTTTAAGTCTGTGGTTGAAGCATATTGATGAATCGGTAGCATGGTTTACTATCGATCAGAATGACAATGATCCTGTGAGATTTTTAAAGTACTTAATACATACATTATCTTTTAGCATATTGAATGTAGAACAAAAGTTAAACAATATACTAGATGAAACACCACCTTTTGAAACAATTATAGATACACTGTTAAACGATTTGGATACATATAAAGAAAATATTCATATTGTTTTTGATAATTTTCAAGAAATCCACAACCCTCAAATTCATCAAATTATCAATCGACTTATTGAATATTTACCAGCCAATGCACGGATCTATATAACTACACGAACTAATTTAGAACTTCCACTAGCAAAATGGCGTGTAAAAGGTTGGATACTAGAAGTCGGGACGGGTCAATTATGTTTTGATTTAGAAGAGCTACAATCTTTCTTTAATTCTGTTACTAATGATGAACAGAAGGATGCGCTGAAGCCTTTATTAAAGACTACAGGGGGCTGGATAGCAGGTATCCAACTGATAAAGCTATCAACAGGTGGAATGATAGGTAATCTTAGTAGTGAAGAAATTTTAGCCAAAGCTAGTTCATATATACATGAGTACTTCATGCAAGAAATTCTTTTAATATTACCTCAAGAATTGCAAGATTTTCTACTAAGAACTTCCATTTTAAACTACTTAGATCCGAGTGTTTGTGGATCCATCACGAACGGATTAGATAGTTTAACTACATTCTCAGAGCTGGAGAAAAATTGTTTGTTTATCGAACAAGTACAAACTCATCCACCCGTTTATCGTTACCAAACTTTATTTAGGCATGCCCTACAGGTAGAATTTCAAAGGCAATATTCCTATGAAATGATTACCTCTATTTATTACGAAGCAGCCACTAATTTATGCCAAAGAGAAGACTATGTAGCGGCAATTGAGCTTGCTTTAAATGGCGAATTATACAAGCTTGCACATGAATGGATTCAAAAATATTTAGTCGAAATATTTGCCGAGGGACATACTCTATTATTCGGGCAGTGGATACAGAAATTAAGGAATGCTCAGTTTCCAGTAGATATTAATATGCTTGTCTTATATATTACTACTCTGTTTTCAACCCATGAAATTGATCAGGCGAATAAAATCATAGAGGAACTACTATTTAAACAAAATAAATGGAAATGGATGGAGGGTTTTCAGTTCATTGCTGTATCAAAAATCTTTGAAATTATACAGGCTTATATAGGTTATATGGAAGATGGAGACATTGAAAAGGCAAAAGTAGGTTTACAAACACGCGTAAATGTAAGAAAGAATAAGTCATCTTTATATCATATTTCTTTAAAATATAATCAATTTGAGCCTAGAATTTTATGTACTTTTGTAGGTGCAAAAGGAAAATTCTTACCAGTAGTAAAAATGGATGAACTGATTCAAGTGTTGAATGAAAGTGAAATAAGGGAGCGAAATATTACAGGCGTTACCTATGGATTACTAGCTGAAATTTTGTATGAAATAAATGATTTAGATAGAGCAAGTAAAGAGTTAGAAATCGGTTTACAATATGGTTTACATTTTCAAGATCCAGGATTATTTATACCAATGTACTTATTAAAGGCTCGTATTTATATGACTAAAAAACAATTCGAAGAAGCACATCTGTTATTGCTTGAAGCTATGAAGGAAACCGATAAACCTTATTGGATAGGTATGCTCTATATTATGAAAGCACAATCTTATTTATTGGAAGGAAATATTTCATATGCACAACAGGAATTTTTTAGAGTGACGGATTTTATCAATTATAGAATTGCATCAAAAAATCCATTTTATTTATTAGTTCAAGGTAAAATTCTATATGCTAAAAATCAACTGGAGGAAGCATTGCAAATTGCTATTCGTTTAAAAGAAGGAGCAACTCAGGAAAAGCAAATCGTTACGCTTATTGAAGCGGGCTTGCTAGAAGCCATTTGTCATTTTTCACTTGGTAAAGAGGATTTCGCTTTAACAGTATTACATGATGCTCTTGAACATGGAGTGTCCTATGGGTATTACCGTACATTTATAGAGGAGGATTCTATCTGGCCATTACTTAATAAATACTGGCGTCTACGTCAGCATAATAAGGGAGATACATTTAAGTCAGTGCCGTTAGCCTATGTAAATAAACTATTACTAAATGACAGCACAGAAGATGAGTTTTTCACTAACTTTACTGCAAGAGAAAAAGATGTTCTGCAATTACTCGCAGAAGGTGCTTCTAATAAGGAGATTGCACAACAATTGCAGCTGACAGAGGGAACAATTCGTATATATTTAACAGGAATCTACAGTAAAATAAGTGTGAAATCTCGCACGAAGGCCATTTTATGGGCAAAAGAATGGCTAGGCTTTTAAAGTTGTTAAAGAGAAAGGAGGTCTACATGTGCCAAATATTTTAGTAGCCTCAAAAACAACAGTCCCTCAAACGGGCAAGCAAATTATTGAGCGAGAACGATTAAATGCCATTCTACTCCAGTCAACAGCAAAACTTATAGTAGTACAAGCGCCAGCAGGGTATGGTAAAACCACTTTTCTAAGTAGTTGGTTTCAGCAACTTGAGACGGCAGTAGCATGGTATACGGTGGACCAAACAGACAATGATCTAAATCGCTATTGGAAGTATTTAATTCATGCTATTGGTCACTCATTACAGCCAGAAGCTGCCTCTCGGATTAATTCTATACTCCATGCACAACCACAGTTACCATTAGAGTTTTTAGTGGACTCTCTCTTATATGAATTATCGCTATCTACTAAAAAGATTCATATTATGATTGATGATTATCATCATATTCATAATATTGCTATCCATCAAGCGATGACTCGACTAATTGATTTCTTACCTGAAAATTGCTTTATTTATTTGACTAGTAGATCAACTATTTCATTACCTATTGCAAAGTGGAGATTAAACCATTGCTTGCTTGAAATTGGTTTAGAGCAACTTCTTTTTACGTATGAAGAGACAAAAGAATTTTATAAAAATTTAAATAAAAAGCTGGATGTAAAGGTATTTCAAAAGGTTTTTGAGATAACAGAGGGCTGGCCAACAGGGTTGCAATTAACTAATTTAGCGGATTTTCATAATGTAGAAAAAGAGTTAAAAGAAAGTAATTTATATGTGTTCCAATATTTAATGAGTGAGGTTTTTTCCAAACTTGCACCATCCCTCCAAATTTTTCTTCTTTATACTTCGCTTTTGGAACAATTAACCGCTGATACATGTAATGTCCTAACAAACCGTACTGATGCTCAAGTAGTCTTATTAGAGCTTGATCAACAAGGATTATTTATTAGTAGAGTAGAAGCAAAAGAGCAGGTTTTTCGATATCACAACTTATTTAGAGAAGCATTGCGCCAAGAATTGAGCAATCGTTTTACTCAGCAAGATATTTTGTATTTATATGAAAAGGCAGCTGTAGCTTTATATAATAATGGAAATTTTTTATCTGCTATAGAGCTTGCTTTAAGCGGCAACGTATTTATGTATGCTGAACAATGGATTCAGGAGCATCTTGTAACATTTCTTTCCTGTGGTCATTCAACATCCTATGTAAAATGGATTGATACATTTTTGTCTAATGGCTATGAGGTACACCCAGAGTTGATGGTAATGTATGCCTATACACTCGCAGCATTACACAATTTAGAAGATGCTTATCGGACGATACTAGACCTAGAACAAAAGCATAGGTCCAATCAATGGATGAATAAAAGTGAGTATGCATCTGCTGTCGATGATTTTCTAGGTGTGAAAGCCTATGTCTTTGTCATGAAAAACGGAGATCTTTCTCAAGCTGGGGAATATATTCGACAAAGACTGGAGAGAAATCCAGTCAGGTCCAAATGGGACGCAATATTTATACAATATAATCAATCAGAGCCTATGTTGTTTAGAACAAATATCGGGTCTCGAGGGAAGTTACTTTCAGATGAACAGGCTATGTCTTATTTTGCTAAGTTTAGAACAGGGAAATTTAAAAACTTAAGTATGACGGGCTATAGCTATGGCGTGCGTGCAGAAAAATTATATGAGTGGAACCAATTTGCTGAGCTATCAACAGAATTAGAGGAAGCTATACGTTCTGGACATCAATTTCAAGATGCAGGATTGTTAGTACCGATGTATATTCTTAAAAGTAAAATTGCCGTGTTAGAACAGCAATATATAGTTGCTCAAGGGGTTTTAGATCATGCAATTGAAGCTGTCAATGAACGCCAGTGGATTGATAGTATAAGAGTAATGAAGGCACTTTTATTTTTACGTGAAGACAATGTTGTCCAAGCAGAACAGGAGTTAGCTAAGGTCAAAGTAGGTAAGGATTTTCCATTTTATTTGCTAGTAAAAGCACGTTATTTACTCATGGAAGGACATCTACTAGCAGCGCAGCAATTGATTATAAAGGTGCAATCACAGGCGCAACAACAAGAACAGCTATCTACTCGTATAGAAGCGACAATTTTATTAGCCATATGTTTAGTTGAGCAAGGACAAGCAGATGAGGCGTTAGAAAAATTACACCAAGCCTTGAAATTAGCCGAACCATATCAATATATCAGAACCTTTATAGATGAGCCTCAAACATATGCTTTATTAAAAAAATATGCCGCTATTCGAAAGCAATCTTTTGAAATGGAGTGGAGGGAGGTTTCCATGAGCTACGTTGAGCACTTGCTCCAATGTGTTCAAAAGTATAAGCAAATTTCACCATTGGCGTCCCTTACAACTCGTGAACAGGAAATATTTTTATTATTATCAAAAGGTGCTTCTAATAAAGAAATAGCCGAGCAGCTATTTTTATCGGAAGGTACAGTAAGAGTCTATCTCTCGGGGATTTATAGTAAGTTAGGTGTTAAAAATCGAGCCCAGGCAATATTATTAAACACGCTGGTATAAGGTTATCCGTTATCTTTTTTAGGTAGCGGTCTTTTTTTTACATAAAACAATTAACATTCCTCAATAGTGGAAGTATCTTGAATTTTCTAAGATAAAGGGAGGAGAATACTTGATTTTAAGAGGAAGGAGCGAGAGGAATGAAAAGAATCTCGAACATGATGATTGTTCTAATATTGCTCTTTTTCCAATATGGGCAAGTTCCAGCCTCTTATGCGAATGAGCATAATGCTATTGAAGAAGGAGCGGATAGTCATGCTAAAAAGAGCCTTAACAAAAATCTAGTTGGTAATGCAAGATTCCATACAGCGCCAAATGACACAGGCATAACACTTGTAGCCTATGGAGGGGCAGGAGGGCATGTTGATATTCCAGCTGTTATTAACGGACAGCCCGTTACGATAATAGGGGAATCTTCATTTTTCAATAAGAATGTGACAAGTGTAACTATCCCTGAAAGTGTGACCAAAATAGGGGATAGAGCATTTTTGATGAATCAGATCACGACTGTGACCCTCCCTAATAGATTAGAGAGTATAGGTAATCTAGCGTTTTTTGACAATCGGTTATCGACTGTCTATATTCCTGATAGCGTAAAAACAATAGGAGCAGAATCATTTGCGAATAATCAGCTAACAGCAGTGACAATTCCAGATGGTATAACAAGAATTGAGAACAGTGTATTTTCGAGGAATAAATTAGAAAGTGTAACCATTCCCAGTAGCGTGACAAGTATAGGGAACTACGCGTTTTATCAAAATCACTTAACAACCATTATTCTACCTGATGACTTAAAGAAGATAGGGTTCTATACTTTTTATGGTAATAACCTGAAAGAAGTGACTATTCCTGAAGCAGTTACATATATAGAAGATTGGGCATTTGCCTCTAATCAGTTGCATTGGGTTTACTTTAATAGACCATTAGTGCTGCAGCCTAATACATTTAACTACCAAGGTGATAGGTTTGATGGTTGGTATAGTGATTTGGCATGGGCAAAGCCGTGGGATGGCAATATCACACAGCCAACAAAAATTTATGCAAAGGGAAATGCGTTAACATATACACTTACATTTGAGCCAAATAGCGATACAGCTATTGATGAACAGCAAATACTGGCTGGAGAAAAAGCACTTGCACCAGCAACTCCGATAAAAGATGGCTCTCAATTTATAGGCTGGTATAAAGATGAAGAATTGACTGTACCCTGGAACTTTGATACAGATGTGATAACGGGAAATATAACTTTATATGGAAAATGGGCAAAAAAACCATACACTGTTATATTTCATACAGATACAGACACAATAACAATCGAGGTATTGAATGGAGAGCTATTAGCCAAGCCATCAGATCCAACGAAAGTTGGCTATACATTTGCAGGTTGGTATAAAGACGAAAAGCTGATGATACCGTGGAACTTCGAGATCGATAAAGTGACAGAGAGTATGACGTTATATGGAAAATGGCTAACAAATGAATACATCATTACCTTTTATACAAATGGAGGGACGTTAATTTCTCCTGTGACAGCTAAGTATAATGAGGTAATAGATGAACCACTGTTCCCGACAAAAACAGGTTATAAATTTGTAGGCTGGTATAAGAATGAAGAGCTGACCAAACCATGGAGCTTCGATACTGATAAAGTGGCAGAAGATACAGCACTTTACGCGAAATGGGAAAGGGTAACTGTACATTATATTCTGGACTTTGCTTCAAATGGTGGAAGTGCTATATCGCCCCAAAGGATTACTGCTAATACAACCGCAATGCAACCAATCAACCCAATAAAGGTAGGCTATACATTTGCAGGTTGGTATAAAGATGCTCATTTCACAAAAGTCTGGAATTTCCATACAGATATAGTGACAGCTAATACTACTTTATATGCAAAATGGCAATGGCTAGCAAACGATTCTTCAGGTGGTGGAGGAAATTCGTCCCCAACACTAACAGAGCCAGAAACGACAGAGCCAACCTTATCTGAAAAACCAGAACCTAAACCTGAAGATCAAGCTAAGCCACAACCAACCGAGCCAACACCCCAAACAGAGGCAAACATTACTTTCTCAGATATTCCTCAGGGCCATTGGGCATGGACGATGATTCAGGAGATGGCAAGGCAGGGCATTATTACAGGCTATCAAGACGGCACCTTCAAGCCAAATGCACCAATTCAGCGCCAGCATGTTGCCCTAATGTTAACCAGAGCATTAGAGCTAGAACCGAAAAAAGAGGCGTTTATATTTAAGGATATTCCTGAAAGTCATCTCTATTTTGAGGAAATTAAGCAAGTGCAACAAGCAGGGCTGTTTGATGGCATAGATGGAAACTTCCAACCAAAAACTAATATGACACGTTCACAAATGGCCAAAGTATTGGTAGAGGCTTTAAACTTAACAGCCCATAAGAAAGAAACATTTAATGATGTATCTGCTACTCATTGGGCATACAATTATATTGCTATTCTTGCGTCAAACGGTATCACAATAGGTGATCAAGGTAATTTTAGACCTAATGATGCTGTTACACGGGCAGAATTCGCAATCTTTTTATATAGAGCCCTCTCTCAATAAGAAAAAATCCCATCACTGGTGTGATAAGACTACCAATGATGGGATTTTTGTATTTACCTAAAAATAATTAACATTCCTCAATAGTGGGAGTAAATAATTACCTTTAAGATGAAGAAGAATTATTTCATTTTTAAAGAAAGGAGAGACTATATGAAAGCAAAAAGTGTTAGATATGGAATATGGTTTACACTATTTATCTTCATGATGTTAGTGAAAATCCCTTTTACTTTTGCTAATGAAGCTGATTATGATGTGGAAGATAGCCCTGATGGATCGATAACTATAAAGACATACACAGGTACTGGCGGAGACATGGTAATTCCTCATCAAATACAAGGGAAAATCGTAACAGGGATAGACGCTTGGGTGTTTACTAATAAAAATCTGACAAGCCTCATGATACCAGAAACAATAACAACAATTGGTGCTTATGCTTTTTATCAAAATCAGTTAACAAGTGTGACACTGCCAAGTAATCTAACGAACATTAGTGATGGTGTATTTTCCTTAAACCAACTAACAAATGTGATACTTCCAAATAATCTAAGTAGTATCGGAAATTATGCATTTTCTGGAAATTTGCTAGAAAGCGTAGATATACCTAAAAGTGTTATTAGTATAGGAGATCATGCATTTTCAACGAATGATATTGTCAATGTGAAAATTCCAGAGGGTGTAAAAATAATAGGGTCAAATGCATTTGCAAGGAATGATATTGAAAGTTTAGAGATACCAGAAAGTGTGAAAAGCATTGGAGATGAAGCCTTTTCAAATAATTACCTAAAGGAAATCATTATATATTCTAAAGATGTTGAAATAGGTGATGATGCTTTTATAGGGCATAGTCCTAACCTTGTTATTTATGCTCCAGAGAATTCTTCTGCAAAAGAGTATGCAGATAGGTTGAATATAAACTTTCAAGGTATAAATTCTCCAGATCCTGTCAATGAAGCGGATTATGAGTGGACAAAAAATAGGGATGGGTCAGTAACGATTAGAGATTACATAGGTACTGATATGGCAATAACCATTCCAAGTCAGCTAGATGGCAGGGTAGTAACAGCAATAGGTAGTGGAGCATTTGGTGAAAAAGGTCTTACGCAGGTAATTATACCAGACAGTGTAACAAGCATTGGAGATGTGGCATTTGCAGAAAATCAATTAACGTATGTGAAACTACCAAATAACCTTAAAAAGATAGGTGAAGGTGTATTCTTTACAAATAAACTTACTGCTATAGAAATACCAGATCAAGTTACTCAAATTGGCTCATATGCATTTTTAGATAATGCACTTGCTACAGTTAAGCTGCCAAATCAACTTAAGACAATTGGGGATTTCGCATTTATGGAGAACCAATTAACAAACATTGAGTTACCAGCAACTTTGGAGACTATAGGAGAATGGGCGTTTTCAGATAATCACATAACCTCTTTAGTAATACCTACTAGTGTCGTAAGTATAGGAGCGTATGCATTTGCTACCAATGAACTTTCAAATGTAACGATTCCCTCAAGTATAACAAGTATAGCGGAAAGTGTATTTCTCGATAATCAGCTTACAAGTATAGAGATTCCTAGTAGTGTAACGAATATTGGTAGATGGGCCTTTGGGAAGAATAGACTTAGTAGCATCGAAATTCCTAAAAATGTAATGACTGTAGAGGATAATGCCTTTAATGACAATAATCTTAAACAAGTGAAAATATTATCGGATGCAACGATTCTTTTAGAAGATATTTTTAATGCAAATCCAAGTAATTTAATTATTTATGGTCATGATGCATCGACTGCTCAAGCCTATGCCAATCAAAATAATCACCAGTTCGAGTTACTTACTTATCAAATTATCTATCATGGAAATGGCTCTGAACAAGGAAATCCACCAGTAGATATGAATATGTATCCAAGAAATACTCCAGCAACGATCTTAGATAATATAGGATCTTTAGAAAAAACTGGCTATACATTTGATGGTTGGAACAGCACTAACGTAGGAGATGGTATAGATTATACAGTCAATAGCATTGTTGATATTGAAGAATCCAATCTTGCCTTGTATGCGAAATGGAAAGCAAATTCATATGTTGTCACATTTAATACAAATGGGGGGACAGCAATCAATCCTATTACAGTAAATTATAAGGCACTAGTAAGTAAACCAGTAATTCCTATAAAACCAGGGTATACATTTTTAGGCTGGTATAAGGATGCTCAATTCACCACACCATGGAATTTTACAACGGATATGATAACACAAAATACAACCTTATATGCAAAATGGGAAAACGTCGTCGCACAGTATACGGTGGATTTCGAAACAAATGGAGGAAGTACAGTAGCATCACAGAAGGTAACAAAAGATACCTTAGCAACAAATCCAGTAAATCCAACAAAGGCAGGCTATACATTTACAGGCTGGTATAAGGATATTGAACTGACGATACCATGGAATTTTTCTAAAGATGTAGTGAAGTCCAATATCACCTTATATGCCCATTGGGTAAAAGACGGTTCATCGGGTGGTGGAGGAAGTATATCTCCGAATC
The DNA here is from genome assembly GCF_001043675.1 of Lysinibacillus sp. LK3. NCBI lineage: Bacteria > Bacillati > Bacillota > Bacilli > Caryophanales > Bacillaceae > Lysinibacillus > Lysinibacillus sp. LK3. Next base: position 52,573 of record NZ_LDUJ01000011.1, on the reverse strand, counting down.
CATCCCCAATACCAGAGCCAACCATACCTGAAAAACAAGAACCTAAACCTGAAGAACAAAAACCTAAACCTGAAGAACCAATTGATCCACAACCAACAGAGCCAGATATCATCTTCTCAGATATTTCTCAAGGACATTGGGCCTGGGCGATGATTCAGGAGATGGCAAAGCAGGGCATTATTACAGGCTATCAAGATGGCACCTTCAAGCCAAATGCACCAATTCAGCGCCAGCATGCTGCCCTGATATTAACAAGAGCATTAGCGCTAGAACCGAAAAAAGATGCGCGAGAATTTAACGATATACCTAAAAGCCATCTCTATTTTGGGGTAATCGATCAGGTGCAACAAGCAGGTTTGTTTGAAGGCATAGATGGGAACTTCCAGCCAACTACGAATTTGACACGCGCTCAAATGGCAAAAGTATTAGTTCTTGCCTTTAATTTAACTTCATCGAATAAAGATACTTTCGAGGATGTGCCAAAAACACACTGGGCACACAACTTTATCGCTATACTTGCAGGAAATGGGATCACAATTGGAGATAGTGGCAACTTTAGACCAAATGATCCTGTAACACGTGCGGAGTTTGTAACATTTTTGTATAGAGCTTTGCATCAATAATTAAAAACCTCACCAATGGCTATCCATAAAGCTTTTGGTGAGATTTTTTTGTTCAAATTATTAACATTACTCAATAGTGCGTAAGGATGTAAATTATTATGCTAATAGAAAAGGAAGTGTTTCTATTGAAAATCGTTCGTCTTGCCTTCTTCATATTATTCTTAAGTTTAGCTTTTGTATCGATTAAACTTTCAATTAAAACGGATGAAAGGAATTATGATTGGCGTAATAACTCTGATGGTACAGTGACAATTATTCATTATAATGGTCCACATATTGAGTTTCCCTTTCCAAGCCGTTTAAATGGCAAAAAAGTTGCTAAAGTAAGCTCAGGAATTTTTGAGAAAAGGGATATTTACAGCTTTTTACCGAAAGTTTATTAGTTAAAGACGTACCCTGTGTCAAAAAAAGAAATGTATTGTCTTTCTCATCATTTTCTAATTAGACTTTCACCACTTGTATCGTATACGATGAAAAGAAAAGGTGAAGGACGGATTCGACATGACACATCGAATTTTAATTATAGAAGATGAAGAGAATATTGCGAGAGTGCTACAACTGGAGCTTCAATTTGAAGGATATGAGGCAGCAATGGCTCATACAGGAGCAGAAGGCTTACTACAATACCGTGAGCAGCAATGGGATTTAATTTTACTTGATATCATGCTACCTGAGATGAGCGGTATTGATGTGCTAAAGCGTATTCGTGCAACAGAATCCCAAACACCTGTTATCATGCTAACTGCTAAAAGTGAAGTAGAGGATAAGGTAAAGGGCTTGGATTTAGGAGCCAATGATTACGTGACAAAGCCTTTTGAAATTGAGGAGCTACTGGCACGAATTCGCAATGCACTACGGTTTTCGCAGAAGGTAAATCCAAAGCAAGTTGCACTTACATTTGGCCATTTATCGATAAACGAGCAAACAAGGGAAGTTGTGTATTTTGATAAGGAAATTCAGCTGACACCTCGTGAGTATGATTTGTTGTTCTATTTACTAAAGCATCCTAAACAAGTACTGACAAGGGAGCAAATATTAGAGGCTGTGTGGGGCTATGATTATTATGGGGATACAAATGTTGTGGATGTTTATATACGTTATGTACGGCAAAAGCTTGAGGCTGCTAATCCAGCACCTCTTATCCAAACAATTCGCGGTGTTGGATATGTGCTAAAGGAACATAGTTATGAGACTTAAAACAAAAATTCATCTACTAACAACATTACTTATGCTAGTTATTATAGTGGCAACAAATAGTGGAATTTATTTGTTGTATGAGAAATTTGCCTATGATACGGAATATAATCAGCTCCAGTCACGGGCAAATGATTTAAGCTCTACACTGAGTCAGTTAAATGCACAAACCAACCTACAGCAAGTATTAAGAGCTTATATGCCAACGGATGGTGCTGTTTATATTTATGATGGTGAACGCTTGAAAACAAAGGTTCAAGCTACCCTTGAAATGCAAGAAGTCCCTGCCATTACCTACACTATGCCTGCTATTTGGATCGACGGAACGGTAGTGGACATAACATTACAGCAATCTATGGAAGAAGTAGAACGGACATTAGATTTGTTAAAGGTCATCTTAGTTGTTGTATCTGTCGTTGCAACGATTCCAATTTTCCTAGCGAGCTTGGTACTTGGGCGACTTATTTTATTACCGCTAGAACGTTTAAATGAGACCATGCGCAAAAGTGCATCTACTGGGAAATATGAAAAAATAGATACTACAGAAAAAGGTGGGGACGAGTTAATAAACATTAACCGCACTTTTAATATAATGATGGAGAAGCTTGAACAACATTATCAAAAGCAACAAGAATTTGTATCAAATGCCTCTCACGAGTTAAAAACTCCTATAACTGTCATTGAAAGTTATGCAAAACTACTCCTAAGAAGGGGTTTTGATAATCGTGAGGTTGCTCAGGAATCCTTACAGGCCATTGCCAATGAATCATCTCGTATGCATGAAATGGTGTTGCAATTGCTAGAGCTAGCTAAAAACAAAGAGCTATTGGACGTTCATTTCGAACAACTAGAGCTTGCCCCTTTCTTAAATAAAGTAGCTTCACAAATGGAACAGGCTTATCATCGAACATTTAGAATTGATGCGCAGATACCAAAATTTATTTATAGTGATGAAAAAATATTGAAGCAACTACTTTTTATTTTGCTGGATAATGCTAGGAAATATAGTGAGGATGAAGTACGTATTCAAGCCACTGAAACAACCAACCATGTACGTATTACCATCCAAGATTTTGGTATTGGTATTCCAGTCGAGCATATTCCTCATTTGTTTGAGCGTTTCTATCGTGTAACAGAGGATCGTAATCGTAAAACAGGTGGTTCAGGGCTAGGGCTAGCAATTGCACATGAACTGGCACAACGATTAGGTATAACGATAGATGTGAAAAGTAAGCTAGGGGAAGGCTCAAGCTTTACTTTATGTATACCAAAGGAGGGACAGCAATGAAAAAGTGGATGTTAGTAATTGTTGTTATTATCCTTCTTTGTAGTGGAGTAATTTGGTTTGTTCAACATCGTTATTTTTACGTTCAACCTCTTAGTGAAGCGCAGGCTATTCGGCATATTGAGACTATCTACAATGGTCATGTTACACAGGTTGAAAAACAAGGAAATACCTTTGAAATGCTTTTTACGCGTGACGATGTCAAGTATGCAGCTATACTCGATGTTACGACACAACAGGTGACTGATCTAATCCTGAAAGAAGGACATAGTAAATTACTTTTAACAGAAAAGCAGATCAGACAAATGGTTAAAAAGGAATATGGAGATATAGAAAGCGTTATGCTTACAGACTCCATTTACACTGTACGTGTTGAAAATGAGGAAATTCAAAAGGATTTAACGTTTGATGGTTATACTGGCGAACTACTGGCTGAGAAAAAGGTTGAGCCACAAGAACAACCTATCGAAGAGCCTATTATTACTGAGCAACAGGCCATTCAAATAGCTCTTAAGCAATTAAAGGGTGAAGTGGATTCAGTTGATTTTGAAGAAACCCCAGAGGGTGGTTACTATTTAGTTGAGATTGAAACGCAGGAGGACGAAGCTACATTTCAAATTCATGCTGTTTCAGGAAAAGTACTGTCTGTAACATGGGATGACGATCATTAAATCATTCTCATGAAATTCTAATGTTTCTCTTATAGTTCTATCATCTTCACTTGGTAAGCTAAGTTTAGATAAAACAAAGGAGAGATGAACATGAAAAAAATGATCATGATTCCAGCACTAGTAATTACACTGGGAGTGGGTGCAGCGATTGGCTCGACGACTTTATTATCAGGAAATGCCCAAGAAAAAAAGGTCTTATCCATGCAGGAAATTGAGAAGAAAGCTCTAGCGGTAGTGGATGGTACAGTTGCCAATATCGAGTTTGACCAAAATCAGTTTAGCTCTATTTATGAAGTAGAGGTGTATACAGATACAGAAGAATATGATTTAAAATTTGATGCTTATAGTGGAAAATTGCTCAAGCAGAAAAAGGAACGTCTAGATGACGATGATTGGGATGATCATATTCCTGCTACGACTGCTACAACAAAAATAATTACAAAAGAGCAGGCTATCAAGACAGCCCAAACAAAAGCAAAGGGTAAAGTGACAAAAATTAAGCTTGATGATGGTGTATATGAAATTGAACTGAAAGACGGTCAATATGAATACGAAGTAGAAGTGGATGCAGTCTCTGGGAACATTATCGACTTTGAACAAGGCTTTGATGACTAATATAATGAGCTGTCTTGAAGGTAGAATATACCTTTAAGGCAGTTTTTATTGTTTATATTGTGGGTATTTACTAGGTATTCAGGAAATTTTCTTTAAGAAGCGATTATTTATATGTTCAAAAAAAGCCTATGCTTTTACTCAAAAAAGAGAAAAATTTTCTTCTTTACTTTTTCAATTAGCAGGCGTAATATGACATCATTATAAAAGTTTCAAATTTCTAAATCGCTGAAGCAACTAAACGCGGGGGAACCAATTTTGATGGATGGCATAGCCATTCTTGGGGTGAATCTCTTCCTTGTGGAGGAGTAGGGCTACTCAGGCCCGAATCCGACAGCTAACCTCGTAAGCGTTAAGAGCAGAAAAGTGGAGCTTGGCAGACGGATGAGCGTCTACAAGTCTTATTTAGTGATGACTTGTAGACGTTTTTTGATGTTATTTAGAAAGGCGAAACACATTCTATGAAACTAGAAGGTGTTTATCAATGAAATCCTCATTCAAACGTTATGTAATCGGCAAACCATTAAGATCCGATGCGTTAGGGGAACAAAAGCTAAGTAAAACAAAGGCATTGGCCATATTATCGTCCGATGCGTTGTCGTCAGTAGCCTATGGACCAGAACAAATTTTAATTGTCCTGATGACGGTAGGTACAATGGCGTTTTGGTATTCTTTACCTATTGCCGCTGGAGTGGTTATTCTACTCGTGGCACTGATTTTATCCTATCGTCAAGTTATCTTCGCCTATCCACATGGGGGAGGCGCCTATGTCGTATCTCGAGAAAATTTAGGCGTGAATGCAGGTCTTGTTGCTGGGGGTTCTTTGCTTGTTGATTATATTTTAACGGTAGCAGTAAGTGTGTCGGCCGGGACAGATGCCATTACATCTGCATTTCCAAGTCTTCATGCTTATAATGTACCCATTGCTATTATATTTGTGATTTTCTTAACGATTTTAAACTTGCGAGGTGTAACAGAGTCAGCCTCTATCTTGGCGTACCCAGTTTATCTATTTGTAGGCGTTATGCTGTTGCTAATCGGGATTGGGCTCTATAATGTGGCAACTGGACAGGTGCCTGCAGAGCTACATCCAAAGATTGGCACACCAGTGGCAGGGATTAGCCTATTTATTTTATTAAAGGCATTTGCTTCAGGAAGCTCAGCGTTAACAGGAGTAGAGGCTATTTCTAACGCCATACCTAATTTTAGAAATCCTGCTCCAAATAATGCTGCTAAAACGCTTTTAGCAATGGGTGCCATTTTAGCCGTTTTATTCATCGGGATTGTTAGTCTAGCTTATTTTTATGGCGTTGCACCAACAGCAGAAGCAACAGTCGTTTCCCAACTAGCAGAAGCTAGTGTTGGTCGGAATTTTCTTTATTATATTGTACAGGGCACAACGGCAATGATTTTAGTACTTGCCGCAAACACAGGATATTCAGCATTTCCCTTGCTTGCTGTAAATTTATCGAAGGATGGTTTTATCCCACGAATCTTCCAAATTCGTGGGGACCGTCTTGGCTATTCAAATGGTATTTTAATGCTAGGTATTGCAGCCATTTTTTTAATTATACTTTTTGACGGGGCCACAGAGCATTTAATTCCGCTCTATGCAGTAGGCGTATTTATTCCCTTTACATTAGCGCAAACGGGAATGATGAGAAAATGGTGGCGCGAAAAACCTAAAGGCTGGGTAGCAAGATTTACAATCAATACAATTGGAGCTGCTATCTCTTTCATCGTGGCAATGATGTTTTTTGTGACAAAAATGCCTCAAGTATGGCCAGTGTTTATCTTTTTACCAATTATTATTTTTGTATTCCATCGCATTAAGCAACATTATCAAGCTGTTGGAGAACAGTTAAGATTAAATCATGAGGAACTGGCTACTATTGAGGGGAATGTTTTCATTGTGCCAGTAGCTGGTATAACAAAGGTGGTTGAAAACTCCCTACATTATGCCAAATCACTTAAGGTTGATAAAGTGATAGCCTTTTACGTAGCTTTCGATCAAGCAGATGCAAAAGCTTTTGAAGAGAAGTGGAACGCCTGGCAACCTGATGTACGATTAGTTACCTACTATTCACCATATCGCAGCATTACACAGCCATTAATTAAATTTATTGATAAAGTAGAACATCAATGTACGAAGACAGGTCATAAAGTTACAGTTGTTATCCCTCAATTCTTACCGAAAAAAGGGTGGCATCATATGCTACACAACCAATCGAGTCTTCTCATTCGTACATCACTGTTATTTCACAGAAATGTCGTCATTATGACAGTACCGTTCCATTTATCAAAATAATGCTAGCAAGCTAGAAAATAGTCTGTTATAATCAGTACGTTGATTGAAAACACGAACGTTTACAATTAAAAAGTTCCAGAATACCATTAAATTCCGAAAAATCAAACTTTTTTTGGTGAGAGATAGTAGCCCTTACCGAATAAAGTGATAAATTGGTTATTCTGATAGTTTCATACAAATCCACTCATATAATAGCGAGAATAGGGCTCGCAAGTTTCTACCGATTTACCGTAAATGAATCGACTATGGGTAGCAATGCTTTTAGAGAACTTCAATTTTAATGATGTTTTCTATTCATTTCGACGTTTTTGCGCTGAATGCTTTGCTCCACTCGTAGCAGAATGGAATCAAAGTATTCAGCGTTTTTTTATAATTTTTTACGAAAGAAGGATATGAAAGAAATGAAGTTATTACAAGACAAAATTATGCAAGAGGGTAAAGTATTATCTTCATCCGTATTAAAAGTTGATTCATTTTTAAACCATCAAATTGATCCGATGCTAATGAAGGAAATTGGTCATGAATTTGCAAATCGTTTCTCTGATCAAGTGATTACAAAGATTTTAACAATAGAATCTTCAGGTATTGCCCCATCCGTGATGTTAGGCTTAGAAATTGGCGCGCCTGTCGTGTTTGCTCGTAAACGTAAATCATTAACTCTTTCAGATAACCTTTATTCTTCAAAGGTACATTCATTCACAAAAAATGAAACAAATGAGATCTCTGTCTCACGTAATTTCTTAAGCGAAGATGACAATATTTTAATCGTAGATGATTTCTTAGCTAATGGTGAGGCTGTCAAAGGCTTACTTGATATTGCTGCACAAGCGGGTGCGAATGTTGTAGGAGTTGGAATTGTTATTGAAAAGGGCTTCCAAGATGGCGGAAAACTATTGCGTGAGCAAGGTGTTCGCGTTGAGTCATTAGCAATAGTAGATTCTCTTGAAGATGGTAAAGTAACATTTGCTACGGAGGCTCGCGCGTAATGAATACCTTTAAATCGACTGCGCTAGCGATTCAACATTTACTTGCAATGTATGCTGGAGCCATCTTAGTGCCACTGATTATCGGTGGGGCAATTGGCTTCGATTCAACACAAATGACGTATTTAGTAGCGATTGATATTATGATGTGCGGGATCGCTACACTTTTACAGGTTTATTCAGGTAAATTCATTGGTATTGGCTTACCTGTAGTACTTGGCTGTACATTCACAGCGGTAAGTCCAATTATTGCGATTGGTACAAACCCAGAGCAGGGTATTACGGACATTTATGGTTCTATTATTGCCTCTGGTGTAATTGTAATGATAATTGCGGGCTTCTTCGGCAAGCTTGTGAAATTCTTCCCACCAGTCGTAACAGGATCAGTTGTTTCAATTATCGGTATTTCCTTATTACCAGTAGCATTAAACAATATGGCAGGTGGACAAGGTGCTGAGGATTTTGCCTCTGCTTCTAATGTAGCTTTAGCCTTTATTACATTGGTTATCATTTTAGTCGTTTATCGCTTTTCTACGGGCTTTGTTCGTGCTATTTCAATTTTAATAGGATTAGTAGTAGGTACTGTTTTAGGTGCTTTCATGGACAAGGTGGATTTCACCCCAGTTGCAGATGCTAATGTATTTCACATGGTACAACCTTTCTACTTTGGCATGCCAACATTTGATGTAACGGCGATTATTACCATGACACTTGTAGCAATGGTATCTTTAGTAGAATCATCTGGTGTCTATTTTGCGCTAAGTGATATTTGTAATAAAAAAATAGATTCAAAAGATTTGGCTCGTGGCTACCGTTCAGAAGGTCTAGCTTCAGTAATCGGTGGTATTTTCAATGCCTTCCCATACACAACATTCTCACAAAACGTGGGACTAACTCGTATGTCAGGCGTTAAGGACCGTAAAGTCATTTACATCACAGGTGGTCTACTTGTAGCATTAGGCTTCCTACCAAAAATCGCAGCATTAACAACAATTATTCCAACGTCTGTACTAGGTGCGGCAATGCTTGCGATGTTCGGTATGGTGATTACACAAGGTATGGGAATGCTTGTACCTGTTATGAATGAATCAGCGGAAAACGCAATGATTGCAGCGATTGCAGTAAGTTTAGGTGTCGGTGTATCCGTTGTTCCTGGCATTTTTGATGCACTGCCAACAAGCGTTTCAATCTTAACGTCAAATGGTATTGTTTGTGGTTCAGTCACAGCGATTATCCTAAATATTTTATTCAACATGATTGGGCCTAAGCATAAAAAAGACCCGATGCACGGGGAAGTATAAAAAGATAATTAAATAACATTCATCTAAATATTTTACATATTTTGATGAAAAGAAAGTGATACCTACTTTTATCTATTGATTTAGATTTGAGGAGGTGTCACTTTTTTGTTGTTATGGATTGTATGTTTTAAACTATAGATTATGATTTTAGTTAAAATTTGTTCCGTTAAAATAACTTTAGACTGTCATAAGGAATGTTTAACATTAGACTAAAAGGGAATTTAAAATAGAGTTGTTGAAATCGCATGTAACTCTCCCTTTCAACATATACTTATATAAAACTACTCTCAGAAAGGTCTAGCACAAATGCAAAGTATTGTTTTAATTTTAATCCTACAATTAGTATATGTACCTTTTTTAACATTACGAACAATATTTTTGGTAAAGAATATCACATTCCTTGCAGCGATATTTGGTATGCTGGAGATGTTGGTGTATGTATTTGGCCTTTCACTCGTTTTCAGTGGGAAGCAAAGTATGTTATCTATGGTTGTCTATGCAGTTGGGTTTGGATTAGGTATATTTTTAGGAGCAAAAATAGAACGAAAGCTAGCGATAGGCTATGTTTATACAACCATTAATACGCAAAATAAAAATGAAGAGCTTGTGAAATTTCTTCGCCACGAAGGGTTTGCAGTCACGATTTATATAGGAGAAGGGCGAGATAGTAACCGCTATAAATATGAGATCTTAACGAAGAGGAATCGTGAAGGAGAGCTCTTTCAAATAGTAGAGCAATTTGAGCCGAATGCGTTTATTATCTCGTATGAGCCTAAATCATTTAAGGGCGGCTTTTTACTTGCTCGTATGAAGGCCAAGCAAAAATAATATTCAATATGAGAGGACCTTCGCTAAAAGCGAAGGTCCCTTTTTACATTTTTGTTTCAACCCAGTTTTTGAATAAGTCATAATCTGTATAGACGGTTTCTTTGTAACTCATTGCTTGTAAAATTGTATGTTCTATAAATACATTCCGTTCTTTACCGATTGCTTTTAAAATCTCCTCCTCGCTGTGATAGGTAAAAACATGAGAATAATCGATGTCAGCTCGTGCATGTATTTTAGCGGCAATTTTCCCCATAAGTGATGTTGTTGTAAAGTAATCCTCTACATCCTTATAGTTTTTAGGCTTAATCTTCTTTTTATAAGGAGAACGTTCTCGAATATAAAATTCCTGACCATTCATTGTAATAAAGGCTAAATGTGGATCCTCTAAGTGGTGCATGGCTTTTTGAGTTCCAACTACTCGTGCTCCTTGGTGCTCATAATGAGCCCAAAATAGATCCTGATAGGGAAGAAAGTAGGCAGGAATGGCTGTGCGTACTTCTTTCATTTCTAACACTAAATTTTCAACCCATGATGCACCCTTTTCATCTTCCACTAAAATATAGTAACGTTTTAAACCGATTGAAGCTGTACCAGATCCATATTTATAAGCTATGTCCCTAATTTTATATGTAGAAAGTGCGTTTGAAATGGCACTGTATTCCTCAGCAGTGACTGGTTGAATTTCTTCATTCCATAAGAAAGCGCGCTCGCCGTCTTCATTGAGATACGTAATATCCTGTAAAAAATAGGATCGTTGGCGTTTCTCAAGCTTTTTCAATAACCTCTTTGCGGGTCCTTTGGTATTGTTCTTTGTGAAAATGAGTGTTAAAGGATCATCCTGTTTACGCTCAAATCGTTTTAGTTGATTGATATAACTATTAAGAAAATGTTGAATAGCCGTTTCTTGTGTTGTCTTATGTAAGCCTTGTTCTTCTAAATAAAGTGCAATACTAATACTCATACGAATAATATCGTATAAATATGAACCGACATAGCCCTCATCGAAATCATTGACATCAAAAACAATGGAGCCAGCTTCATTTTGAAAAGCACCGAAGTTATCCATATGCATGTCACCTTGAATCCAAGTCGGTTTTCTATCAGGAGTATGGAAGATTGAAGCGGATTTTGTCATATCAAAATAAAAGAGATAGGCACTTCCACGGAAAAAGCGAAAAGGACTTTCAAGCATTTTACGGTATTTCTCCAAGCGCTGTACCTCTGTTAAGCGCATTCGTTGACCATCAAACTCTTCAAAGATTGTTTCCAATTGTTCTTGTCTTAAAAAAGTTCTAGTATGTTTAACTTGTTCCAATAAAGCATGCTCCATATCATAATCCCCTTTGTTAATTTAAAATTTATCTGTATATACGGAAATAAATTGAATAAGTTTCGAAGAAATTTAGCAAATGCACTCGATAAAAATGGCTAATCATCTAGGGTTATTTCATAACATGTTCAATAACCTATTTTCATACTATAAGACATGCATAGACACGGAGGGGGGTTGTATGTATTTCTTTACAAAAAGTCTAGTCATTATAATAGGAAGTATTTCATTGTCGTTAGGAATAAACTTATTTTTAACGCCCTATGAAATTTTAGATGGGGGAGTAGTAGGGTTAGCGCTAATATTACATTATTTATATAAGCTCCAAATTGGTTTAATGATTATTATCATTAGTATTCCAATTTTTATTATTGCGTGGTTTAAATATAAAACCTATTTTTACAATAGTATACATGGCTTACTAACGTCTTCCTTCATTATCGATTTTTTAAAGCCTGTCCGCAATCTTGTGCAAATTGATGCGCTCTATAGTGCCATTCTTGGAGGAATACTTGTAGGCTTTGGTATTGGTCTAATGCTGCGATTTCAGACAAGCACAGGGGGAACTGACTTGATAGCACAATTTATCTGTGATAAAACGGGTATTAATGTTGGGATATTAATATTTTTTATTGATTCCATCGTGATTGTTATAGGTGGCTTCCTCCTATCCACCTCGACCTTGCTATTATCTATAATTACAGTGCTAGTTGTGGGGATTACGACAAGCATTATTACTAGTCGAGTTTAATAAACATAAAAAAAGTTCCAGTATAAACTGAAACTATTTGGGGGTCTGATTATCGAGTGCTTTCATTAGCTTCTTTTTTGGATGTGCGGGTTTCACTTCGGCAATTAGTATAGCTAGTAAAATAAGGACGGCACCAACGACCATACGGCTTGTTAGCATTTCATGCAAAAAGATAACGGATAAAACCATGCCGAAAAAAGATTCCGTTGATAGTATAATCGCAGCCTTTGTGGCAGTTGTATATTGATTGGCCACATTCTGGAAAAGATAAGCTATTGTCGTAGAAAAAATCCCTAAATAAACAAGCGAGTAAATTGCCTCTTTTTCAAGCGACGTAGGAATTTCACCTTGACTAATGACAACGATAACACCTATAAAGGATGCTGTGAGAAACTGAATAATAGTTAGAGCAATGGCATCTTCTTTTTGAACAAAAAGGTTTGTACAAAAGATATCAAAGGCAAAAGCAACAGCACAAGCTAATGATAGGGCATCACCTATATTCATTGTCAATGAGCCTTGTAATGATAAAAAGCCAATGCCCACAATTGCCATTATCGAACCAATGATTTCGTAGCCATCAATACGCCGTTTATAAACGGCATATGCTATTAAAGGAACAATAATGACATTAACTGCGGTTAAAAAGGCATTTTTAGATGGTGTTGTATATTGCAGTCCGACTGTTTGAAGGGCAAACGCTATATACAAAATCGTACCTAATAAAGCTCCCTTCCAAATTACTGATCTCGAAGCCTTTTTTAAGCGGGCGCCAAATAAAACGGTTAATATGATTGAAGCTAATAAAAATCTGCCAGCCATTACTTGATATGCTGTTAAATATTCTAGAGCAATGGCCGTTACAACAAATCCACTACCCCACACGATTGCAGTAACTAATAACATGCCATCAGCTATGTAAGTTTTCATGTGTTCTTCCTCCTAACTTCAATAGAATAGCATAAGAGAGAAGAAAAGAATTTGATTTTATTTCTAAATATTCAGGCGTTTTTTTGTACTTATTCCAAAGCGATTAGTCACTGTTCATTTTGCTATGTAATAAGTACAATTTAACGGCTGCAGCTAGGCGTTCATAAAAAACATAATCATTATCTATGGGCGCTACTAGCTGACGTATTTTAGCCATACGATAGCGAATTGTATTTGGATGACAGAATTGTGCTACAGCAACTTCCTTAATATTTCCTTTTTTAATGATATAAGTTATGGCGGTCTCCATTAAGTCTGGATCAGCCTTATCATCAAGTAGAGGGGCTAAAAAGGAGGTAACATAGTCCATAGCGAATGTTGCATCTTTACGGTATAACTCGATTAATAAACAATCAGACGCGAGATTCTTATAATGACAGCTAGGGAGCATATCGATTTCAGCGAAAATATTGGCAAAAAAAGCTTCGCGTAATGCCATTGAGAATCCAGTCTGGGTATCATTACAATTGCTATAGCCGAAAGTGATTGTATCAGTGGGTATGGCATATAATGCTAGCCATTCATGTAAAACCCTTTCAAATTGGAATTGCTGAGATGGATGTGTCATGATGATAAATAGACTTTTTTTATAAGAACAAATCATACCCGATTTTAATAGTGGCTCTAACGAGTAAAAGGGCTGCATCCAGTTCGGATGGATTGTGTCACCAGCTCGTAAATTTGCTATAAATACATATTTTTCAAAGGGCTTATTGAGCTGTTGTAAAATGGATTTGATTTGCTCCTGTGTTACATCTTCCTCCACTAACCTTCGTAAAATTGTTTCTATAAAATAGGAATAATCCTGTGTCTTAGCATAAGCCATCGTTTCTAAAATGATTTTTTCAAAAAACTCATCTCCACCAAAGCGCAATATAGGGAAATTATGCTGCTCTGCATACGACAAAACTTCTTCAGGTAATTCCTTAAAAATAACAGGCTTATAAGCTAAAGCACTAGCACCAAGCTCAATTAGATTTTTAACAGCATTGAATAAATACTCAGGCTTTTGCTTAGCAAATAATAAACTACTTAACACAACACTGTTGGGTGTAAAGATAGTATCTCTGACATGGTGGATGTCAGGTGAAAATTCAAAGTCTAATATTTCTACATTTTGAACAGCTTTATTTAAGCCATTGTGACCCGCTATAACAGTGAAGTCTTTGGTAATAGGTAGTTGTAAAAATTTCTCTACATTCATGAGTGGATCATTGCCTTTCCTGTAGTAAGCTTCTAGCTTCTATTATAAAATTACTTGTTCATAAAAAACCATTAGTATGAATGCTAGCAGGTTTCCCTCACAAAAAAATCTGCTCATTCAGTGGTATACCGTGAAGTGAGCAGATTTCTAGTGCTTATCGTTTAGATATTAGCAAAAATATTTGGTTTTCTATTTCTCTGTGGATTTGCTTGCTCAACAGCATAGCCTACATTTAAAATGCGTCCTTCTTTAAAGGCTGGGCCAATAATTTGTAGACCTATTGGTAAGTTTCCTTTAAAGCCACAAGGAACCGAGAGGGCAGGTAAGCCTGTTAAGTTACTAGGGCCTGTAAAGCGGATAATATTATCAATTAAATCTACCTTTTGACCGTTTAACTCTGCAAAATCATCCCCAATTGTACTAGCTACAATAGGTAGGGTAGGGGAAATGAGCACATCTACCTTATTAAAAATCTCTGTAAACTCCTGCTTGATTTGACGACGTACCTGCTGAGCCTGCAAGTAATCGACTGCAGAAGGCAACTCACCAAGCTCAAATAGCAGACGAATATCGTCACCAAAATCTTGTGGTCTCTTTTGTAAATCTGAATGGTGTATAGCTGCTGCCTCTGAAAGAGACGTCACAAGCTCTGCCCATTCTGCATATTGTAGGGAAGGAATACGCACCACTTCTACTTTAGCGCCTGAATCCACTAAGCTTTGAATACTTGCTCTAACAGCCTTCTCTACATCAGCATCAACATTATTAAAGAAATATTCTTCATTGATACCAATCACTAGATCTTTGATATTGCCAGTAAGCTGCTTCTCATAGTTGTCTACTGGAACATTCACGCAAGTAGGGTCTTGATGATCAAAACCAGCAATGACTTCGAGCAAGCCCGCTGCATCCTTAACTGTCTTTGTCATCGGACCAATATGGTCTAAGCTCCATGCTAGCGGGTAGCAGCCGTATTTACTTACACGACCGTGTGTAGGTTTTAAACCTACAATGCCGCAAGCAGAAGATGGAATTCGAATAGAGCCTGCTGTATCTGTCCCTAGTGAAGCAACACTTGCTCCAGCTGCAACAGCCGCACCAGAGCCTCCACTTGAACCACCAGGAATTTTATCTAAGTCCCATGGGTTACGAACAGGGCCATAATGAGGGTTGTTATTGGTAATTCCCCATGCATATTCATGCATACTTAATTTCCCAGTGAAAATAACACCAGCATCACGTAGCTTTTCAACCACAGTCGCATCATAATCAGAAACGAAGTCCTTATGAATTTTTGAGGACATCGTTGTTATTTTATCTTTAAAATACAAGTTGTCCTTTAAGGCCATAGGTATCCCATGATACATACCCTTATAATGACCTTGGAGAATCTCCTGTTCAACTTCTTTTGCCCTTGCTAAGGCTTCTTCCCGATAAAAAGCCATATAGGAATTAATTTTAGGTTGACTTTCCTCAGCAAAATCTAAAATAGCTTTCGTTAATTCCACGGGAGATAGCGACTTTGATGCAAGTAATGGTGCCAACTCTTCAACAGATTTTAAATGTAAATCAGTTGTCAATGTGATCACCTCCAGGAATACTACGTACGGCGATGTCTGCATCATCGATCGCAATACCTTCTAAATTGCTGCGAAGTGACTGCATACCTTCCCAGCGTGTTTTTAATAGTTCAAGGTGTTCAGGTTTCGGTGTAATTCCTTTGTTCTCCAATAATTGTTGAATAGACAAGCTCATTAACAGGATCCTCCCTTGAATAATTTTTATCTAAATAGGTATCCCTATTAAGACCAATACAGTAAAAACACAAAAAAATATAATAGGTAATATAAACCTATTATTACAATCATACACTAATATCATTTTATATCAAATAAATTATTTGTAATAGTTTTAATATTGTGAAATATTAACTAGAAAAGAGTTTTGTTAAAACCTATTGCTGGAACTTGCTCTTTTTACATTCGATTCACAGTCTGTTTACAATCAAAGCGTACAATGAACCATAATAACCAATTGAAGAGGTGCAGGGATGGAGTCTGTAGTGGGACAAAGTATAAAAACAAGTAATATATTTTCTTTTTTTAAATATTTATACGGTCAGCATCAAAGTAGTTCGTTATATATGAAACGTTTAAAGGCATTGAAACAAATTATTCAACATAACGATTTACATACATACTTTCAACCTATTGTAGATTTACAGTCACAGCAAACAATAGGATTTGAAGCCTTAAATCGACCATTACCCTCAACATTATTTAACAGTGTGGACCAGTTTTACGAGTTTGTAGGACAAACAGATTGCGTTTTTTTATTTGAATGTTTTTGTAGAAATCTTTCCTTGAAACGTTTCAAGGAACGTTTACACAAAGACTTGGTGAATAAAAACTTTTTAGTGTTCCTTAATATACATCCGAATGTTTTATTAGATAAAAAATATCACAGTGGCGAAACACTACAATTATTGAAGGAGCTTGGAATCAAACCTCAGCAAGTGGTTTTTGAACTAACTGAGCGAAGTGCAGTAATAGATTTTGTGGAGTTTGAACGTGTATTATCGCATTATCGATCACAGGGCTATCGCATTGCCGTAGATGATGTAGGATCAGGTTATAATAGTTTAAAAACGCTCATCTATTTAAAGCCGGAATTTATTAAGCTAGACCGTTCATTAATTCAATTCATAGACCAAAATAGTGAACAACAGCAGCTCGTCACATTGTTAATGAAATATGCTGAACAAGCCAATACTAAAATCATCGCTGAAGGGATTGAAAGACAAGAAGAGCTTGATTATCTCCATCATATTGGCATTCATTATGCACAGGGATATGCGATAGGAAAGCCTGCAAAGGAAATATATATGGGGAAAATAAGGGTGGGTGACCATGAAGATAGGGGAAGTCATTGAGAAAGTTCCATGTATTGATGAATTTGTGAAAAACAAAGAAGTAGATGTACTTTTTACAAGTAATCCATCGTTGCGTAGCGTTGTTGTTGTGCGTGATGAAAAACCAATTGGACATATTACACGCACACATTTCTATCAAAAAATCGGTACTCGATATGGCTATCATTTATTAATGGAACGTCAAAATCAGCTGATGATAAAGAAAAATCCTTTAATCGTTGATCGTAATACACCAATCACAGAGGTTAGTACATTAGCTATGGCTAGACCTCCAGAGGATTTATATGATGATGTCATTGTCACGAAAAACAATCTTTATTATGGCATGGTTAGTATTCGAGAGTTATTGTTAAAGCTTGTTGATACACAAGTTGCCATTGCAAGTTTCCTGAATCCATTAAGTAGTCTTCCAGGCAATAAATTAATCGATGAAAAATTAGAAGAAGCATTACAGCTATCGCAATATAGTTTAATCTATTTTGATTTAGATCACTTTAAATCCTACAATGACACATATGGCTTTAATAAAGGCGATAAAATTTTACGGTATTTAACAGAAATACTAAAAAGACATATCTGCGGCGTAGAGGATTTTTTAGGACATATTGGAGGAGATGATTTTGTAGCCATTCTACCTTATTACGAGGTAGAAAAGATGTGTCAAAAAATTATTGATGACTTTGATGCCAACATACTTAGTTTTTACGAGTTAGAGGATCTAGCATATGTTCAGGTGGCTAATAGATCTGGCGAACTGGAACCTTTAACATGCACATCTTTATCTATTGCCGTTATTACGAATGAATATCAGTATTTTGACTCTGTGGAACAATTATCCAATGCGGTAACACATGTAAAAAAGCAGTGTAAAAAAGTAGCTGGTAGTTGTTACCTCATTAATAAACAACAAAATTATTTTGTTCATTAGCAAACTATGTTAGTTTTGTGAAACTAATATGTAAAATATATGAAAATTTAAATAAAATTGATATATATTTTGGTTACAGGAGGTTTAGATGGATTCAAGAAAACTGCACATTTGGCAACCTGTCACTTGCTTAAAAAGAGCCCAAATCGTTAATGCCACATTGAATTATACAGATTGAGGACTATGCTTAACATTAATAGATCGAAACAATGCAATAAGATGTCACCTATTCAAGATTATGTTTGTTCTTTTCGCTATACTGGAGAAATCCCATGATCTGATTTAGTAGACATGGTCACTAAAGCCATGACCAAGAACAATCTAAAAATTCTTCAGCAGAATGGTTTGATCAACTCCAGTGGATTGGAAGCAAAGAAATTCCTACCGTAGAACATCATATCTACTGCTATAATGACGGTGTGTTTGACATCATTAGTGACTACGAACCAAGATTTGTAATTAGAAATAATGCTTAAAAGGCTGCCCCTGCACTGTTAAAAACTAACAGTATAGGGGCAGTTACTCATTTGTCACCAAATGTAGTGGCATTGATTAAACTAGCTATACATTTACAAACATTTTTTATGAGCTTTTCCATGATTAATCCTTTGCCAGAGGATGATTGTTACGCCATTTTTCGGGGTATAATCCTTAGCAAGAAAGCATTTTGTTATAGGAATTTATTAATCTTAATAAAACATACTTGAATTATAGGGATTATGGGTATATAATTCGATTACATTATTATAAAACATCTTAGGAGGCATTCCATTGTCGAATTTACAAATCATTCTTAACGTAGCAGTGTTACTTGTGTTCGTTGGAATTTTATATGTTATGAATAAAAAGCACGTTAAGTTTTCTAATCGTGTTTTTGCCGGTTTAGGCTTAGGGATTGTACTTGGTCTTGGACTTCATTTTATTTATGGTCTCGATTCTGAAGTATTAGCCAAAACAACATCTTGGTACAATATTATCGGTACTGGGTATGTGAAACTGCTCCAAATGGTAGCAATGCCATTAGTATTTATCTCCATTTTAATTGCATTTACTAAAATGAAGATTGGTAAAAATTTCGGAAAAATGGCAGCACTTATTTTAGCCATTTTAATCGGTACAACAGCCGTTTCGGCAGCTGTAGGTATTCTTTCTGCAACAGTCTTTGATTTAGATGCAACACAAATTTTACAAGGTGACGCAGAAACTGCACGTGGTCAATACCTTGAAGAAAAAACAACGGGCTTAGCAGCTCCTGATTTACCAACACAAATTATTGAGTTATTCCCAGCAAATCCGTTCCTTGATTTAACGGGTGCTCGTTCTACTTCAACGATTGCGGTTGTAATTTTCTCAGCATTCCTTGGTTTTGCTTATTTACGTGTGGCACGTAAGGATGAGGGAACAGCAGCTACAATTAAAAAAGGCTTGGATGCCATCTATGCCCTTGTTATGGGTGTTGTAACAATTGTATTACGCTTAACGCCATATGGAATTCTAGCGATTATGGCTCGTACGGTAGCAACATCTGATTTTGGAGCTATCTATAATTTAGGTAAGTTTGTTATTGCTTCTTATGTAGCACTATTTATTGTTCTAATCGTACACTTATTAATCATTACATTAAGTGGTTTAAATCCATTTACGTATTTGAAAAAATCGGCAGAAACATTATTATTCGCCTTTACATCACGTTCTAGTGCTGGTACTTTACCGATGAATATTAAAACGCAAACAGGTCGTCTTGGAGTATCTGAGGGGATTGCAAACTTCTCAGGCTCATTCGGATTATCAATCGGTCAAAATGGTTGTGCAGGTGTATATCCTGCGATGTTAGCCATTATGATTGCACCGACAGTCGGCATTAATCCACTTGACCCTGTGTTCATTATTACAGTTATTGCAGTAGTAGCAGTTAGCTCATTTGGTGTAGCAGGTGTTGGTGGTGGTGCAACATTTGCAGCTATCCTTGTATTATCAGCACTTGATTTACCAATTGCTCTAGCAGGTGTATTAATCTCTGTTGAGCCTTTAATTGATATGGGTCGTACAGCGTTAAATGTAAGTGGTTCAATGACTGCTGGTGTTACAACAGCGCGTATTACTAAAGAATTAGATACAGAAATGTATAATAATAAAGAATTAGGTGCTCAAGTAGCAGACCTATAAGGTCAAAGAAGCCCCGTTAAAGTTTTAACTTTAACGGGGCTTCAGCTGCTTTATACGATTTTTACATAAAAATCTTTACCGTTGATTAATTCGGATATCTCAATATTATAATTTTGTTTATAGTAATCATAAATATTGTAGGCTAAACCGGAGTGTCCATTCAAATAGGTTCCCTTTTTAATCTCTTTACGTGGATTATGGAAATCAAAATATAAGCGTGAATCATGACTCATTGTATTTAAAATAGCAATAAATTCTTGTTCTTCAATATGAATTCCCCGTGTATACCGACATTCTCTACGATACGTATCATGTGACACATTTACGGGAGAAGCTTCAAGAATCATTTCAATATGTTTATTCAAATGATGACAGCTCCTTTCAAATTATAGGTAAAAACCATAAGAACAATCAGCTTTTATTACTTCTAGTATATAATTGTCAGAAAATTATATCAATATTTTTCTACCAGTTTTGCTGTTGAATTTCTTCAGCTATTAATTGTAAGTCATAGGCAGTTACTGTTAAAAGATTATAATCATGGGACTCCATATATTTTTCTGCAAGCCGTTTGATATATTTGGGTGAACCCTCATTTTCTTCATCATAAATTAATAAAAGTCCATCTGTATTTTGGATAATAAATTTGTCCTTCTCAATAAATTGCCAAGGAGCTTCATAGGGTTTTTTGGTCACGCTTGTGACAAAATCAGCTTGGGCAATTAATGCTTGATACTTTTCTTTTTTATGATCTTGCCAATTTTTCTCTTGCTCTAAAAAAGGTGTGATCACGGCGTATTTTAAAAGTGGGAATTCTTTTTTTAACATTAAAACAACTTCAGCACTCCAAGTTTCTACGCCCTGCTGACCGCTGATAATAACCCATTCGAGTCCTTCATCAAGCAGTGTACGTAGATGAGCTTCCAGTGCTTTCTTTATGATGACAATACCAGGATGTTTATCATTAAAGATACCAAGCTCATGTGGTTTATAGCCAGTAATCATAATACGCTGTAACAACAAAATACCTCCTAAGCTGTATAGTTGTAATACTAGTATACAGCAAGGAGGCAAATGAAATCGATATTGTCTATGAAAAGGCAAATAGTGTTAAAATTACTGCTACAGCTGCACAAATGCCTAAAAACCACCATGAGTCTGTAAAGTCTTCTTTTGTGTCACTATTCATAAAAAATATTCCTTTCTAATTTGCTTGTTTGAGAGGTTTTATTTTACTTGACCAGTCCAAGACCAATTTGTCCATATTCGTAAAATTGTTTCAAATGGACCACGTTTAAATTTCTTTAAATAGGCAAGGCTGAAAACACATTGCAGGCTATAAACAACGATTCCGAAAAGGATTCCGCCAAAGACCCCTAATTTGCCATATAAGCCAAGGCCATAGCCATAAAAAACAGTTGTACAAATGATGGTTTGTAGTAAATAATTGGTTAGTGATAGTTTGCCAACGCTCTCAAATGCAGGAGCCAGTAGTTGAACTGGACGGGTGTTATAAATGTATGCTGCGAGGCAAACATAGCCAATCGCTAATAACTGGGAGCCGCCCATTAATAAAATAGAAGAAAATGCACTTTTACTTTCTATAAAACTTACACTTTTACATACGAGTCCTATAGGTACAAGGAGAGCACCAAGCTTATACCATTTCATTTCCTTATTCATCTCCACGAAGGCTTGCTTCTTAGCAAGTGCCATCCCAAACAGGAATAGTGGTGCGTAGAACATAGGTGCAAAAATTAATATAATGAAAATAAATGAAGAATCATCCATTCCTGGTACTTCGGCATTAGCTCTAAAATCAAAAATTTCTAAGTAGCTGCCGTTAGCGTAAACATCATCCGCTTGCTCGATGTATGTGTCTATCTCTTTTTGTTCTTTTTTAGACGTTTCCATAGAGCCGTATGTTAACGCCGTAGTTAGTACAAATAGGATACCAGCCCAAATAAATAAAGTTTTTGGTTTACGATTAATAAATGGGATTAAAAATAACATCATACAGCCATAAGAAAATAGAATATCGCCTTCCCACAATAAAATAGAATGTAATAAGCCAAGGGCAATTAATCCTGTTGCACGACGTAAAATAGACCAACGGCTTTTATTCTTTTTTCTGCGGATGGATTCAATTAATTTAATAAGTGAGAAGCCGAATAAAATAGTGAAGATGGGCATAAACGAGCCTTCAATCACAACTTTTACAAAATATAAAGCCCCGTTATCTAAGGTAGAAAGATTTTTTAATTCATCTTTGCCATACATCCCGAATTGGAAGATTAGCAAATTTGCCATTAAGATGCCAAATAAACTAAATCCACGCATTGTATCAATGAAAGTAACACGATTAGTTGTCATTGCGTTTTATCTCCTTAATTGGTTATCTTATACATATAATAAATAGGGAAGCTTATGGTGAAATAATGACTACCTTAAAGTAATCTTAAAAGTAGGTGAGGAAATGCAGGAAGCATCAATTTTAGTGTTAGAGGATGAACGTGCCATTGCTGAAATGATTGAAATCATTTTAAGAAAAGAAGGAATTAACAATATTACCTTATGTAATACAATTGAAGAAGCAAAAGATGAAATGAATACTAAAACATTTGATTTTTATCTATTAGATATCATGCTACCAGATGGAAGTGGGCTGGATATTGCGAATAGTATTCGAGAAAAAAGTGATGCCCCTATTTTTTATTTAACCGCAAAAAGTAGTGATGCAGATAAGCTTCGTGGTTTTATGAATGGTGCAGATGATTATATTACAAAACCATTTAACCCCTTAGAGCTTGTAGCACGAGTAAAGGTGCAGCTAGTCCGTTATATGAAGAAAAAAGGTGTACCAGAAAATCACATATTTACTTGCAGCCGTTTTACATTTGACATTGATGCAGCAGAAATTGAGGTAGACGGTGTAAAGGAAATAATCAGTGGTCGCTTGTTTCATTTATTAAAATATTTATGTGACAATGCAGGGCAAGTGTTATCAAAAGAGCAAATATACGAACGTGTATGGGGTGATTGTTTATTTGATGATAATACAGTGATGGTACATATAAGAAAGCTGCGAGAAAAAATAGAAAAAAATCCTGGAAAGCCAACATGCATTATTACTGTCAGAGGCATTGGCTATAAGCTTGTTGGGGACATTTCTTCATGAAGCCTGCTGGAAAATTAACACTCCGCTTTGTTTCGTATTTCATCATATTCTATCTATTGATCATTTCAGGTTTTATTATGAGTTTGGTGTTTTTTGCTATTTTTATCAATGACCGTGTTGGTGACAACATTCATGTGATGAGCTCCTTTGAAATCGAAGATGATGCAGTTGTAGAGCAAGGGAAGACAGTTAAAATTGCTGATTATTTAGTGAAGAGAGCTGAAGAAAATGTTGGACAGCTTTATTTATTTGATCCAACCATGACGATTGTTGATTATACAGGAGATACATGTGGTCTATGTGGAAAGTCAGATAGTGAAATATTGGCATTGCAGCAACCAGGCATGCATACATGGGAATTGCCGAATTACTACTTATTATTTCTTCCAACTACTCCTGTGCAACCACTTTTTGAGGATGCGCTTGAAAACTGGACAGCGACAGGGGACATTTCAGCTGTAACACAGCAACGTCTAAAAGAAAATAAAGCTAGTGTTGAAATTTATGACGAGCAATGGAATCGAATTGAGGTCATAGGCGAACGTTATGAGAAGCTAAATAAGCCACAATTACTAGAGGAAAAATACGATATTTTCGAGCATGCGGAGCTGAAGCAAAGTACAGCCTTAGCCAACGATAAGACATTTGTTGTAAGAATGCCTAATCCATCGTATAAGCCATTTGAAGAGCCTTTTAATAAGGCAATGGTACTGTTTGTTTCTATCTTCTTTGGGGGACATATTATTTTGCTGTTGGGCGTTATTTTCTTATCTATTAGTATTTCACGTCAATTCGTGCGACCACTTGTCTATGTGATATCGCGCATTGAGCGACTTACCCAATTCGATTACAGTGAGATTAGTGACAAAAAAATCCATCATAAAAAGACAGGTAAGTTGAAAAGAAAATTTAAACTGTTTCAACCAGTAGAAGAGTCACTCAATCACTTATCAGAGCGACTTGATTCAAATGAAAGGCAAATCAAGCATGCAGAGCAATTACGGGAGGAGTGGATAACAGGTTTATCGCATGATTTAAAGACCCCGTTAAGCTCAATTTACGGTTATTCAACGATGCTGGCATCGGAGGATTATGAGTGGACAAAGGATGAGATGCGTATTTTTGCACAGACCATGCAGGAAAAGGCAACCTATATGGATGCACTTATTCAGGATTTGACGTATACGTATCAATTAAAAAATAAAGCCATACAGCTAGATAAAGTGGTACTGCCGCTAGCAACATGGCTACCACAATTTGCAGACGAACAGGTGTGTGTGAAGGTGTATGGTGATGTGTTGTTACAAGCAGATGAGCTTTTACTCAAGCGAATAATGGATAATTTAATTACCAATGCGAAAAAATATACCCCTGAAGGCACGAAGGTAATTGTGGAAGCACAACATACTGGTAAAGAAGTAATGCTTACCATTGCTGATCAAGGACCTGGTATTCCACAGGAGGAGCTCGATAATCTATTCGAACGCTATTATCGAGGTACGAATACAACAGACGATATAACAGGAACAGGGCTAGGACTAGCCATAACGAAGCAGCTCATTGATTTACACAATGGCACAATTAGTGTCCGTTCAGGTAAGGATGGGACAATCTTTGTGCTAAAATTTCAATGTCATTAAGGTGAATCTCTGAGCTTTCTTAAGACTGTACAAAGGTCTGTCATAGAACTTAATTTCATTCAACAGAGTAAAGAGGTATCAAAGTGTTCATTTGATACCTCTTTTTTTATTTATTTTTCGTACATCGTTCAGCGGGCTGTTCAATTTTTACGTAACGCCATAAGTTATTGGCGATGTCACGGGCCTCTGCGATATGTTCTGTGCCGACGAAAGCCTTACGGAAAGGTGTAAGAAGTGATTCGATGATAAAAAGCTTTGGTTTTTCTTTCTGCAATTCTTCTAATAAGAATTGTGCATACTCCAAACCTTCCATTGTTTCGTTACTCGATAATCCCTTTGTAAATCCTTGTAGTTGTTCAATAACCATTCCTTTTGTAACGGTTTTATAGTTCACGACATTTTGAATGGTATTGATCATTTCAACACTTACGATAATCTCTTTTGACTCAAGCATAGTGGGTATAATTACGCTAATATTGCGCAATGCTACACGTACAATAGCTTCTCGATTGATATATTTATAATCGGCAATAAAGACAGCACGTAGAGTGAGGTTAATCATTCCAAGTGTTTGAACAGCACATTCATAGCTAATAGGGCTAATCTCTTCTCCAAAAACTTGTACTAGACGATTGGCGAGCCATTCTAGTTCTTGTAAATGGTAATTAATAATAATTTTTTTTAGTTCTTTATCTCTTGATTGGAAGATGGATTCGAATATCTGTACTAAATTATGTTCACGATTGACATACATGAGAACAGCGACTTGCTGCGTCAATACCTCTAAATCTGTAGGGTCTTTGCCATAAATGAGCTCATGGCGACGATTACTAGCTTCTTCGCGACCTTCATCTAAGATGGCGATTAAGCATTCATTTTTCGAAGTAAAATGATTATAAAATGTACCTTTAGAGATTTTAGCCGCATTGATGATGTCATTAATTGATGTATCTAGAAAGCCTTTTTCAATAAAAAGTTCACGTGCTGCTGTTATAATTTGTCTTTTTCTTTTGTTCATAACCTCACCTTTTTTATAATATTATACTCTTATTCTACACTTGGAATGCTTTTATATCAACGTTTATAAAAAATATAAACTTATTTGTTGAAAAAAGTAGACTACGAGTATAAAATAAGTTTTATCGTAAAACACAAGAAAGAATTGAGGGATATAAATGAATAGTGAGCAAACAATGAAAAAGCCCCCTTATGGCATGATAGCTATTCTATTTGTGGGTGCTTTTGTTGCTTTTCTAAATAACACATTGTTGAATGTGGCATTACCAACAATCATGAAAGATTTTGGGATCACCTATTCAAAAGTACAATGGTTAGCAACAGGGTATATGCTTGTGAGCGGTATTTTAGTGCCTGCTTCAGCATTCTTTGTGACACGCTTTAAAAATAGACATTTATTTATTACAGCGATGTCTATCTTTACAATTGGTACAATTATGGCAGGTTTCGCTCCTAATTTTGGCGTGCTGCTAGCAGGTCGTATGGTGCAAGCAGCCGGAGCTTCTAGTATGTCACCACTTTTAATGAACGTTATGCTAACAAGCTTCCCGAAAGAAAAGCGTGGGGCAGCAATGGGGATCTTTGGTTTAGTTATGATTATGGCGCCAGCAATTGGTCCTACATTATCAGGGTATATTGTGGAACATCATGATTGGCGTATGCTTTTCCAAATGATTAT
Source organism: Lysinibacillus sp. LK3 (assembly GCF_001043675.1). NCBI lineage: Bacteria > Bacillati > Bacillota > Bacilli > Caryophanales > Bacillaceae > Lysinibacillus > Lysinibacillus sp. LK3. The sequence goes on along the minus strand of NZ_LDUJ01000011.1, from coordinate 25,953 downwards.
TCCATTTGCTTTAATTAGTTTATTATTTGGTGTTTGGAAATTAAGAAACGTGATGGAGACACGTGAAGTTCACTTAGATTTCCTTTCAGTACTTTTATCAACAGTTGCATTTGGTGGTATTTTATACGGCTTTAGTACAGCAGGAGATAAAGGTTGGTCAAGTCCATGGGTATATGGCACAATAACAATTGGCTTCATCGCTTTAATTATTTTCGTTGTTAAACAGCTGAAAATGGATGAGCCATTACTGGAACTACGTATCTATAAATATCCAATGTTTGCTTTAGGGTCTGTTATCTCAGTTATTGTCTCTATGGCAATGTTCTCAGGGATGATTTTAACACCAGCATATGTACAGTCTATCCGTGGTATCGAACCATTTGAAGCAGGCTTAATGATGCTTCCAGGAGCACTTGTTATGGGGATTATGTCACCAATCACTGGTAAGCTTTTCGATAAATTTGGTCCACGTGTGTTAGCCATTATTGGATTAACGATTACAACAATCGCAACTTTCGGTTTAACAAAGTTAGAAATTGATTCAAGCTACACATATATCGTATCGATGTATACAATTCGTATGTTCGGTATGTCGATGGTCATGATGCCTATTATGACAAACGGTTTAAATCAACTACCACAAATGATGAATCCACATGGTACAGCGATTAATAATACATTACAGCAGGTATCAGGAGCAATCGGTAGTGCGATCCTTGTAACATTTATGAATAATCGTACAAAAGTTAAAGCGGAAGAATTAATTGCAGAAGCCAAAGCGAATGCTGCACAATCAGGAGCAGCGCCTACAGCAGAGCAAATGCAACAAATGCAAGATCAGATTATGCAAACTGCCTTATTAGATGGTATTACGCATTCCTTCTTAATTGCAGCTGGTATAACAGTGATTGCAGTGGTACTTGCATTCTTCTTGAAACGCGTAAAAGTTGAAAGCGCAGCAGCGTCAATGGATTTAAAAAAACCAACTAAATAATCAAAGTAGCCCTAGCCAGTATATATTTACTGGCTAGGGCTTTTTTTATTGAGTAAACATGAAAAAAAATTTTAGGATTGGTGTTATTTTTCATCATTTTATTTTATATGATAATACTAATTTACGGAAAATTTAGATATTTAATAGTGGGGTGCTTCCTTGGTAGATGCATATATAACTGGCTTAGTGAAAGAACAGAAAATTCCAGGTGCTGTATTAATTGTTCAGCAGCAAGAAAGAAGGCTATTTTCATGCAATTATGGAGCCTATACTGCTGAGGATGGCAGCGAGCAAGCTATTTTAAGTAATACGTTGTTTGATTTAGCCTCCTTAACAAAAGTTGTCGCAACACTCCCAGCTATTTTACTCCTGATGAGTCGAAATCAAGTTTATATAACAGATCCAGTCCAAACCTATTTGCCTGATTTTAATTATCCTCTTATTACAATCCAGCATTTATTGCAGCATTGCTCAGGATTGCCAGCAGATTTAACACCTGTAGTTAAAAGACATCATAAGCGTGACATCCTGCAGGAGGTACTGGCAAGTGATGTAGTATGGCAGCCAAATGAACAAGTGCAATATAGTGATTTAGGTATGATTATTATAGGAAAGGTGATTGAGGAAGTTACTGGCATTTCATTAAAAAGTTTTGTAGAGCAAGAGGTTTTTAAGCCATGGGGCATGCATCATACATGTTTTCAACTGCCTGTGCATACAAGAAGGCTTGCAGCATCTACAGAAATGGTGGCAGGTCAATTTGTACAGGGAATAGTCCATGATGAGAAAGCTTTATTACTAGATGGTATTGCTGGTAGTGCAGGTTTATTTTCATGTGTAGAGGATTTAGCAAAGTATGCGGAAATTTGGTTGGGGATCAAGCAACAAAGTGTAATTCCATATGAATGGTTAGAGCTTGCCTATACGAAAACTTTTAAAACGAGGGGACTTGGGTTTGAAGTATGGGGAGGAGATGAAGCATCATTTTGTTTTGGTAGGAGGTGGAGCAAGGGCTCATTTGGTCATACAGGATTTACAGGCACGAGTATTTGGATGGACCCTGTAAAAAAGGCATTTGTCATTTTACTAACGAATGCTGTGCATTATGGGAGAAATACAAACATGGGAAGGATTAGAGAGAAGCTTCATACGATGATTTATGAAAAATTACTGATATGAAGGGTGGATCTGCTGGTATGAGACAAAAGAGTAAATGGTTATTGCTGCTTCTTTTATTACTCGTTGTGGGTTTAGTAGGCTGTAACACGAACGAGAAAATAACGACCTCAACAACACCTGATAATGAAGAGAAATCGAAAACTGAAGAGGTTTCGCTAACAATAGGGAGTTGGCGCACAGAAGATGTTGCCAAGTATGAAAAAGTGATTGCTTTATTCAATGAACAACATCCTGAAATACATGTTTCATTTAACCCAACTAAAAATACTGAATATAATACAGTCCTCAATACGGCATTACAGGCTGGAGAGGGTCCAGATATTTTTCACTTACGTCCTTATGCAGCTGGATTGAAGCTTGCGGAGGCAGGTTATGTTGAGAAAATAAACGGTTTAAATGGATTGAATGTATTTCCTGAAGAAGCATTACAGGCTTCTCGTGATGACCAAGGGAATCAGTACGGTGTACCAATTAACTTAAGCTCTACACAATTTTTCTATAATAGGAAGATTTTTAAAGATAATAATCTTGAAATTCCTACTACATGGGATGAATTCATAGCATTAAATGACCAATTATTAGAAAAGGGTATTACACCAATTGCAATGGGTACAAAAGAAGGCTGGCTATTATCGTTGCTACACGGTATTGTCGGTCCTGCTGTTTATGAGGGCAATGACTTTTACCAAGCAGTGCTCGCAGGAGAAAAGGATTTTACAGATCCGAAGTTTATTGAATCCATTCAAGTAATGAATGACTTGAAAAAGTATTTTCCTGTCAATTCAGAAGGCTTAGGAATGGATGATATCCGTACTTTGTTTGCACTAGAAGACGCGGCAATGTTCCCGTTAGGTAGCTGGGAAATTCCTGTTGTATTAGAAATGAATCCAGATTTAGATTTAGGTTATTTTCCTATTCCATCTAAAGAGAGTAATACAACAGTGACGACTTGGGTAGATGGCTCATTTGCGATCAATGCTAATTCGAAAAATAAAGAAGCAGCTAAAGTATTTTTAGAATTTCTAACAACTAAGGAGTTTGGCGATTTGTTTGTAAAAGAGTTTTCTATGATCAGCGCTATTCCAGGTATTACCTCTGACGATGCATTGTTAAATGCTATTAGTCATTCGACTGCAAATGAAGCAACGCCATATATGTGGGTAACTAATTTTACTGGTGGGGACCCAACAACAAAGAGCTTGCTTGAAAGTGAGCTACAAGGCATGTATTTAGGTCAAGTAACGCCTGAAGAGGTTGCCACAAAAGTACAGGAAAACGCTAAAACTTGGTTTACGCCATTTCAAAAATAATGAAAGCATCAAGTCAGTAGACCCCTGAAGTGCTATAAGGAGTTTAGGGGTCTTGTTGTTTCATGATTAGTAAAAGGAGGCTGCTCATGATAAGAGAATATACAGCTCCATCAGTAAGAAGGAGAAAATCGAGAGTAAGGTGGACTATCCATCTTTTCCCTATTCCTGCACTAATAATCTATGGGTTGTTTGTGCTTTATCCGATAATAGCGGCATTATCCTATAGTTTTTTTGAATGGAAAGGGATGGCTCGTGGTGATTTTATCGGTTTCCAAAATTTTGTGACGCTTTTTACGACAGAACCCTATGGCTCCATGTTTTGGAATGCCTTTAAACATAATGTCCTCTATTTTGTTGTGCAAATGATTGTGATGAATGGATTAGCCTTCTTTCTTGCCTTTATTATTTATCAAAAAATTAAAGGTGCAGAGTTTTTTAAGGCTGCTTTCTTTCTACCGCGATTATTATCAGTGATTGTTGTAGGTTTCTTATGGAAGCTCATTCTAAATCCAAATTTCGGTACTTTAAATGTCATTTTGGAGAAATTAGGTCTTGAAACTTTACAAAAGGCTTGGCTTGGTGATCCCAACACGGCGTTAATCGCCATTATTTTAGTCAATTGTTGGTTTGGATTAGGTTTTGGTGTCTTAATTTTTCTTGCTGGCTTTCAAGGGATCCCAAGTGAGTTAGTCGAAGCTGCAAAGTTAGATGGCGCTAAGGGTTTTACTTTATTGCGTACGATTTACTTGCCTTTAATGGTGCCATCAATTATGATCATAGGCATTTTAACATTTATCCAGTCATTTGAAGCATTTGAATTAGTATATGCAATGCAGGGCTCCATGGGAGAGCCGTACTATTCTACAGATACGTTAGCTGTGTTTTTCTATCGTTTAGCATTTGGTAGCTCTACCGCTTCTGGGGCAACAGCTATTGGGTTGGGTTCGGCGTTAGCTACAGTACTATTCTTATTTATATTAGTTTGTACCACGCTATTTTTACGCTTTACCAATAAAAAGAATGTTCAAATGTAAGGGGTGATTATAGTGAAGCAAGGCGCTATTTGGGTTCGACCATTTTATTATCTTGTGGTGTTTACGGTGGCGACCATTAGTTTATATCCAATTTTGTTAATGATTTTATCTTCATTTAAAAAGAGCGTGGATATCTATAAAAATCCATTGGGTTTACCGACTAGCTTTAGCTTAGATACTTATCGTACATTATTAGCAAAAATTCCATTTACAACATACTTTCTAAACAGTCTATTTGTCAGTATTGTATCTGTGATACTAATAGTGGTTGTTTGTTCACTGGCTGCATTTTATATTGCTCGCTTTAAATTTTCTTGGAATCATGCATTGTTCTTTATTTTTTTATTAGGCATGATGATTCCTATAAAATTGGGGATTGTCCCGCTCTTTATATTAATGCGTGATTTAGGACTGATAAATTCCTTATGGTCTTTAATTTTGATGAACATGGCGACAGGTATTCCATTATCCATGCTGATCTTAACTGGCTTTTTTAAAACAATGCCTTATGAATTAGAGGAAGCAGCCCGTATAGATGGGGCGGGGAACTTAAGAGTTCTTTGGCATGTAATGTTACCGTTAATGAGACCTGCCCTTGGAACAGTGGTTATTATAAATTTTATTGCTTCATGGAATGATTTCTTCTTCCCACTTATTTTTATTACAGAAAAAATGAAACGGACGATACCTGTTGGAATGATGTCACTTTTTGGTGAGCATTCGGCAGATTGGGGCTCTCTTTTTGCAGGTTTAACATTAGCTTCATTACCAATGATCCTATTATTCTTTATTGCCTCAAAGCAATTTATGGAGGGGCTGACGGCTGGTGCCATTAAATAGGCAATACATTATTGGGGTCGATGGTGGTGGGACGAGAACTCGTGCAGTGATTGGGACAAGAAAAGGGGAAGTGCTGGCTTTTGTTGAAGGAGCTGGAACGAATATAAAATCAACGCCACCTGACGAGGTAAGGCTACATATTATCAAGCTCCTTGCCACGTTACTACAAAAGATAGATGCAACAAATAATGATATTGCTGCGGTGTTCTTATGTGTGGCAGGGGGCGATCGCCAGTTAGATAAAGAACGCTGGGAGCAATGGATTAGCTTCCTTTTCCCTACTAGCTCCTGTAAGATAACCATCACCAATGATGCGGTAGCGGCACTTACTAGCGGCACATTTACACAGCAAGGGCTCGTTGTGATAGCAGGAACGGGTTCCATCGTATATGCAGTTGGAAAAAATCATCAAGTTAGTCGTGTTGGAGGATGGGGTTATTTATTAGGAGATGAGGGCAGTGGCTACTATATTGGGCAAGAGGCATTGCGATTGATTACGCGACATTATGATGCTATTGGCGTGAATGAGGATCTGTTTACAGCGACTATTATGGAGCAGCTAGCATTAAAGAATCCTACTGAAATTATTACGCATGTTTATGAGCATCCACAGCCACGTGTACTTATAGCCTCCGTAGCTCGTGTGGTGTTGCGTTTAGCAGAGCAAAATAATGATAGGGCACAAAAAATTATTGAACACGCTGCTCATCATTTAACTCATTTCATCCAAATAATGTTGAAAAAAGAGCCTCAGCTAAAAGGTGACTCTATTGTCCTATGTGGAGGTTTATTCGAAAATTTTTATTTTGTTCAATGCTTTCGAGAAAAATTACAGCTTGCTAAAATACCTAATCGACTAATACAACCAGAGGTGCCACCTGTTATAGGAGCTTTCGTTAATGGACTTCTCAGTGAAGGAATTCCAATCACAGAGGCTTTACAACGAAAGGTAAAAGGAACTTGGATGAGTATCCATGAAAAATAGTGTGGAGGGATTTGATTTCAATGGAACGAATGACAAAACTGACGACTGAAGGCTATCATCCAGATACGACAAATCTAGATTTAATGTCCACTATTGAAATTGTAAAGCTGATGAATGAAGAGGATAAAAAAGTACCATTAGCCATAGCAAAGGTTTTACCTGAAATCGAGCAGGCTGTCACAGCTGTTGTGGATGCACTAAAGAATGGCGGTAGATTATTTTATGTTGGTGCAGGGACAAGTGGGCGAATTGGTTTGCTAGATGCCGTAGAATGTCCACCTACATTTAGTACATCACCAAAGCTTGTGCAGGCAATATTGGCTGGAGGAGCAGATGCAGTAATGATTGCCATAGAAGGTGCAGAAGATGATCTTTCATTAGGAGAGGTTGAACTACAGAAACAACAGCTAACAAACCGAGATGTAGTGATAGGGATTGCAGCAAGCGGTCGAACGCCTTTTGTCAAAGGAGCATTAAATTATGCTCAACAACTAGGGGCAAAAACAATCAGCTTAGTGAGCAACGCTCATTCTATTATTAGTAAGCATGCAGATATTGCAATAGAGGTGATTACAGGACCAGAAATTTTAACAGGTTCTACAAGACTAAAGGCTGCAACAGCTCATAAACAAATATTAAATATGATTACAACGACAACCATGATTAAGCTTGGAAAGGTCTATAAAAATTTAATGGTGGACGTTCATGCTAGTAATTTTAAATTGCGAGAGAGAGCCAAACAAATCGTCTGTGAGGTAACGGGAGTTTCTTATAATCAGGCTGAAAGTGTTCTGGAGCAAAACAATTATCAAGTAAAGCTCGCGATTGTGGTGCTACTGACGAATACAACGATTGAAGAGGCGACGGAATTACTTGCTCAATCAGAAGGGCATGTGCGGAGAGCGGTGTCTCTAAAGAAATATTGATGAAGGAGGTACATGGATAACTTCCTTTTATCTAGAGATGGAGCTGGAAAAATGGAAAAAATAAATGCGGGTTTAATTATGCTTGCTGAAATGTGCGAAAAGCTTCCACTCTCCGAAAAAAAGGTGGCAAGCTATATATTAGCACATCCTACACAGGCTATAAAAATGACAGCGGTTGAACTAGGAGAGGCTAGTCAAACAAGTAGTGCCGCAGTTATTCGGCTGTGTAAATCGTTAAATATTAGTGGTGTTCAAGAGCTGAAATTGCGCATTGCTGGTGATTTACAACATGCTAAAGTTGAAGATCGAGATATTGAGGCGAATGAAGCGCTGCCATCGATTGTAGAGAAGGTAACGACGCAAAGTAGTGAAATTTTGACACAAACAGCTAATTTAATAAATATTGCTGAATTAGAGCGTGCAATAACGGCTTTATCACAAGCTGATAAAATTATATTTTTTGGAGTGGGTGCATCAGGTATAGCAGCAATGGATGCAGATCAAAAATTTTTACGAATCAATAAAAATAGTAGGGCATTTGTGGATTTGCATTTAGGAGCTACAGCCGTTGTCAATACACAGAAGGGGGATGTGGTAGTAGGTATCTCCTTCTCCGGAGAAACGCATGAAGTGGCTAAAATCCTTGAAATAGCTAGCCAAACACCAGCCACTACAATCAGTTTAACGCGCTATGGTAGTTCACTAGTGTCTAGCCTAGCAGACATTTGTTTATATATCTCTCCCAATGTTGAAGCAACTTTTAGAAGTGGTGCCACTTCCTCACGTCTAGCGCAGTTACTTGTCATTGATATTTTATTTATGGGGATAGTGACGAGTGCCTATGAGCAGACAGTGGATTATTTAGATGAAACACGTTCTGTTATTCAGGGGTTGCATAAAAAAGTGGCTAAAAGAAAAAATAAAATAAAAACATATTAGTGTTAGTATGTTCAGACTGTAGACAAAAGCTATCGAGAAGTTTTCTCTCGATAGCTTTTGACATTTTTATTCTCGGAAATAAAAACGAATTCTGGTTTTAGGTATTTAGTTTAATATTTTTATAGATGTAATATCATTACCCACTTTTTTCTTTTAACTCTTTCTTATAAGCAACAATATTGTATTGATATTTTGGATTAAATGGTTGGTGAGTTAGTCCATTTTGGAAAAAACATATTTTTTAACCTAATTTTAACCTTGTTATTGTAATGTGCTAGGTAAAGCAATATTTTGTAAGGAGGTTTTAAGAATGGAACAATATGTCGGAGAAATTCGATTATTTGCTGGTGATTATGCCCCAGACGGCTGGGCTCTTTGTAATGGTCAACTATTATCTATTTCCGAAAATGAAATACTTTTTTCTTTGATTGGCACAACCTACGGGGGAGATGGTCAATCAACCTTTGCATTACCAAATTTTCAAGGCAGGGTTGTAGTACATCAAGGACAGAATCCAACTACTGGTACTACCTTTGTCAATGGTCAAATGGGAGGGGCGGAAACCGTCACTTTAATCTCTTCACAGCTTCCTGCACATACACATCAGGTAAAAGCTTCTTCTCTTGATGGCACAACCCCTAGTCCAGAAAATGCTGTTTGGGCAAAAAATATACAATATTCGACACAACCACCAAATGGCACAATGAATGCCGCCATTGTTTCAAGTGTGGGAGGAAACGCTTCTCATAACAATGTAATGCCGTTTTTAACAATTAGTTACATTATTGCTCTTTACGGTATGTATCCAACAGAATAGGGGGTATGAAGGATGAGTGAACAATATGTAGGTGAAATACGATTATTTAGCTTTGGGACAGTTCCAAGCGGATGGGCGCGATGTGATGGACAAATATTGCAAATTAATACAAACCAAGCGCTGTATTCAATTTTAGGAGCAACTTATGGTGGTAATGGCTCTACGACATTTGCTTTACCTGATTTAAGGGGAAGAGTCCCAGTTCATGTAAGCAGTAGCATCACACGTGGACAAAAAGCAGGAGAAGAGGTACATGTATTAACAATTAATGATATGCCAACTCATACACATATTGTTAATGGTAGTTCAGAAAGTGCTACGTTGAAAGTGGCTACTGGAAATGTGTGGGGTACATCTGCTAATAATATTTATTCTGTCAATCAACCAAATACTAATATGAACACGCAAGCATTGTCAACATCAGGAAATTCGCAGTCACATCAAAATATGCAGCCATACAGTGTCGCTAATTACTGCATAGCTCTAGTAGGAATTTATCCATCAAGAAATTAGAAAAAAGGGGTGGGCAAAGTGTCAGAAGCATATATAGGAGAAATTAGAATATTTGGCGGTAATTTTGCACCAAAAGACTGGGCTTTGTGCGATGGCCAGATAATAAACATTGCCTCGAATAGTGCACTATACGCTATTTTGGGTAACAGATATGGGGGAGATGGAAAAACAACGTTTGCATTACCAAATTTAAATGGAAGAGCAGCTATTCATCAAGGAACAGGTGTAGGATTAACGCCTAGAATTATAGGCAGTACGGGCGGTGCATCCTCTGTAACACTGTTGGAAAATGAGATTCCTAGCCATAACCATCTAGCAAATTGTAACAATCTTCAACCCCCTAATAATGATCCAACTGGTGCAATATGGACAGATCAGCAAGGGAAAGGCAGCATCCCTGTTTATACACCTCAAGTAAATAAACCAATGAATCTAATGACCGTTAATGCTGTTGGAGGAGGTCAACCACATAATAATATGCAGCCATATTTAGGACTGAACTTTATTATTTGTTTATATGGGGAATGGCCTCCTAAGAGTTAACGATTCATTAAATGAAGGGTGTGAAACCAAGAAGGAGAATATAGAATGGGAAAAAAGATATTAACCATAACCTTGTGTTTGCTGTTAATCGCTTATAGTCAAATGGTAGGAATAGGGTTCGTGTCACCTTTAAAAGTGGAGGCGGCTGCATGCGATTCGCCAGATTTTCCAAGTTGTATACAGGATTTAAGTCAAGCTTCGTGGAAAGATGACACAAATAATGGCTTTGTAGTAAGCGGTATTCCTGGTGATAATGGTATTGATCTATTCACGTATAGCAATGGATCACAATTTCCAGCTGGTTATTATTTTGATGCAGATGAATATTCACCACCAAAATCAATTAGAATTTCTGCTGGGGAAAGCTTTGCAGGCGGGATCTTCGATTTAAAATCAATAAAAATTAATACGATTAATAAACATCTTGAAAACGATGCATTGTCCTTAACAATTCAAGGGTATGATGGGGCAGGAAACCCAAAAGGAAATCCTGTAACTTTTAAGACAGTTGCAAATCATGAGCCTATTTATGATATTCCTATTAATATAGAAGGAATCAACTCATTTGTCATTACTGCGAGTGTAAATTTTATACCTACTGTACAGGCGGGACTATGGGATTTAACGTTTACCCAATTTACGATTGATATCCCAAATAATAATCCGCCAACAATTACAAATGGTGCTATAAATCCTTCAAATATTACTACCTCAGGCGTACAGCTGGACTGGGCTAAAGCATCTGATGATATAACAGCTCAAGAGGATTTAGAATATCAAATCTATCAATCTAGTAGTAACAATATTGATACGGTTAGTACCATAGAATTGAATGGGACACCGTTAGACGGCTATACCAAAGATAGTAACTCCTTTAATGTTACAGGCCTTGCTGCCAATACTACCTATTATTTTAATATCATTGTCAAAGATACCGATGGCAATAAGAGTGCATATACGATGCAGCAGGTAACAACCCTTGCCTTAAATAAACCACCGACATCCAGTAATGGAACCATAGATGTAAACGAGGGTCAAGTGTATACATTTAATAGTACTTCCTTCGCATTTTCTGATGAAGATGCAGGAGATACTTTGCAACAGATTCAAATCTCTACTATCCCAAATAGCGGACAGCTCTTTCTTGATAGCAATAATAATCAGCAATTTGATGGTGGGGAAGCGATTACAAATGGTATGACAATCAGTAAGCCTAATTTAGATGCAGGTAATTTAAAATATATTACAGAAAATGGCTCTTCTTCATCTTTTACATTTAAGGTAAGCGATGGTATTGATTTTAGTACTGTCTATACGATGAGTCTAGTCGTCAATGCACGTCCAGCAGTGACAATTTCAACAAATAAACCTAGTCCAACAAATAGCCTTCCAATTTTTATAGCTATTGTTTTCAGTGGGTCAGTAACAGGCTTTACGGTTGGGGATATAGAGGTTACAAATGGAAATGTGACAGCACTGTCAGGAATTGGTAACACATATACAGCCCTAGTATCACCTATTACAGATGGAGCTGTGAAAATCAAAATTCCTGAAAAGGTTGTTACAACTAGTGGAGGTGCATTAAATAAAGCATCAAATGAATTACAAATATTCTATGATAGTACACCACCTACTGATATTGAGCTCAATAATACTACTGTACAAGAAAAGAAACCTATTGGTACAACTGTTGGAACATTGGCGGCAGTGGATACAGGAAGCTCACAAACATTCACGTATTCATTACAGTCTGGAGATACAAGCTTCTTTACGATTGATGGGAATGTATTAAAGACAAAGGCAATGTTTGCATACGATACGAAAAATAGTTATAAAATTACGATAAGAGTAACTGATGAGGCTGGTAATACGTTGGATAAGGAGTTTACAATCCAGATTACTAAAAATCATGCACCATCAGGTTCTATCATTGTTAACGGTGGACAAATCTCGACAAGTTCTATAAATGTTACCTTAAATTTGACGGCAACAGATTTAGAAGGAGAAGCGATAGAAATGCGCTTTTCGAATGATGGTATTACTTGGTCCAGTTGGGAGTCAAAAATATCTACGAAAAGTTGGATTTTATCCCATGGAGAAGGTAGTAAAACAGTTTATATGCAACTAAGGGATACTGCTGGCAATATATCAAATACATTCTCAGATACAATTGTTCTAGATACAACTCCACCAGTCATAACAGGGGTTACAAATAACGGTGTTTATAACACTGATGTAACGATTAGTTTTAATGAAGGAACTGCTACCCTGAATGGAGCAACCTTTTCAAGTGGAGCCACTGTAAGTACATCTGGAAATTATACTTTGGTAGCAACAGATAGTGCAGGGAATACCACAACCATTACATTTGTGATTGATAAAGCTCTGCCAAAAGCTGTAGAGGTGGAGATCAAATCGAATAATCTGGATCCTACAAAGGCTAAGGTAGGAGATACGATCACCTTAACAATGAAAACAGATAAAAATATACAAGCACCTATAATTACCATTTCGGGGAAAGCTGCTATTGTAACAGGAGCATCCACAAACTGGCAGGCAACATATGTTATAGATAATGGTGATTTAGAGGGAACAGCACCTTTTACAATTAACTTTAAAGATCTGTTAGGTAATTCGGCAATAGAGGTAACGGACGTAACTGATGGAAGCTATGTCATTGTCGATAGCGTAAAGCCAACAGTAAAAAAGGTGACAATGGCTTCAAATAATGCTAACCCAACAGTTGCTAAGGTAGACGATGTAATCACAATCGACTTTGAGACAAGTGAGGACATTCAATCACCGAATGTATCAATCCTAGGACAAACAGCAAATGTCAATGATAAAGGTGATGGGGATGCTAAAACATGGCAAGCAAGCTATACGTTAAAGTCCACAGACTCAGATGGACCTATCAGTTTTACAATTGATTTTCAAGATATAGCAGGGAATGAGGGCTTACAGGTAACAGAGATTTCATCAGGGACAATTGTGATATTTGATAAAATTTCTCCTGAAATAACAACCTATTTCCCAGCGCATCAGGCAATTAATGTACAGCCTGCAGATAATCTTGTATTAACATTTGATGAAAAGGTCTTACCTGTAACTAGTAAAAATATTGTCATAAGAAATGCTGCAGATAACCAAATTGTCGAAACTATTGCTGTTACACAAGCAAATGTTTCTATCACTAATGAAACTGTGACAGTAAATCCTACATTGGATTTAGTCCATAACATCACTTACAGCATTCAAATTGACGCAGGCGCATTTACTGATGTAGCAGGTAATGCGTATAAAGGTATTACTAATAATACTTCCTGGAATTTTACGACTAGTGCACTGCAAACATATACGGTTACGTATGACAGTAACGGGTCTGATGGGGGGATAGTACCAACAGATTCAAAGCAGTATAAAAATCAGGACACTATTACAGTACTGGGCAATACAGGTAATTTAATGAAAGCAGGCTATACATTTGTAGGATGGAATACGAAGGCTGATGGAAAAGGTGTTACTTATAAAATTGGGCAAACGATTCAAATGGGGAAAGGGAATTTGATATTGTATGCTTTGTGGTCTAAAAACAATGTACCAGGAGATGGAGGATCTTCAACGCCTAGTCCTACACCAACACCTGATCCTGTTGCACCAAGTAATCAGCTAAAGATAAATGTTGTAGATCAAAGTATGCCAGATGATGTGCTCCTCCAAACCGTGTTAACACGTGTATTGAGTAACGGTAGCTTTCAAGATACAGTAAACTTTACAGTTGCAAATGCAAACGAGTTTCTTCGGATATTAGGGAATAAGGAAGATAAAAGATCTCGACTTGTGATCCCTAATATGGAACCACCAGCAAGTGAAACAAAGGTGATACTTGATAGAGGTGCTGCTAAACGATTAATAGAGGGCAAATCACATTTTAGTATAGCTATGGGAATGGTCAAAATAGATGTTCCTTTTACTTCAATGAATGATTTCAATGAAGATATTTTCTTCCGAATTGTACCGATTAAGGATGCATTGCGACAAAAAGCTATCGAGGATAGGGCTAAACAAGCTGAAATAGTTTTACAACAGGGTAATGGCGCTAATGTAAAACTCGTTGGTCAGCCAATATCTATCGACACAAATCTACAAAACCGTCAAGTAACATTGCTACTACCATTACCAGTGAATCTCACATCAGCTCAACGAGAAAATATGATGGTCTATGTAGAGCATAGTAATGGAACAGTTGAAATAATACGTGGGCGTTTTGCAGAATTTACGAGAGGACAAACAGGTATAGTCTTTGATGTAGAGCACTTTTCTACATTTTCTCTACTTTATGTAGAACAAGCGCAGGAAGAAGTGCAACCAGAGAAAGAACCAATAGAGGTAGACAGCACATTTGCTTCCTATATTCACGGCTATACAGATGGCACTTTCCGTCCGAATGTAAATGTCACTCGTGCCCAAATGGCAGCAATGTTGGCAAGAAACCTAAGTGACAATCATATACCAGAAGCGTCTAACCTATTTTATGCAGATACAGCTACTTCATGGGCAAAAAACGATATTGAATATATTCGTACAGAAGGAATTATGCAAGGACGTCATGATCGTTCATTCGGGCCGAATGAAATGATTACTAGAGCCCAAATGGCGGTTATTGCTGTGAGATGGATTGATAAACAATGTGTAGAAGGGGCTACAGATACCTCGTATTGCGAAATAAATAAAAGTGGAGAAACATATCGTGATGTGGCGGTCACACATTGGGCAGCAAAAGAAATCAATCGCATAAGTGCGATAGGTATAATGGTTGGCTCAGGCAATGGTGAATTTAGACCTGAAGAAAAACTAACACGTGCACAGGCAGTAAAGGTACTGAATCGAATCTTTAATCGTCCAATACCAACTGAGGACACAGAACAAATCTTCAAGGATATACCTAAAGAGCATTGGGCTTACTTTGAGATTCAAGCCGCGGCAAAATAAGATTAATAGAATAAGCACGCTAGGTGGATAATGCCTAGCGTGCTTTTAATTCGTTTGAAGAAATCAATTAATTTCTTATTTAAATTACCAGATGTAGAAGTTTGAACATAAATTGA
Source organism: Lysinibacillus sp. LK3 (assembly GCF_001043675.1). Lineage (NCBI taxonomy): Bacteria > Bacillati > Bacillota > Bacilli > Caryophanales > Bacillaceae > Lysinibacillus > Lysinibacillus sp. LK3. The sequence continues at coordinate 10,765 of NZ_LDUJ01000011.1, read as the reverse complement.
TTGCCATCAATGGTATATACAGCTGGCTTTCTCTTCCCGAACTCATGGGTTCGAAGCATGCATGCTTTAAAGACGTTCCTCTGTTTGAGGATCAAAGAAATGGATCTTTTCTTCCTTCATAAATAGGAAAACCTTGTCGGATGGATGAAAATTGTTATCAGCCTGTACTCGAGCTATAAAATTCTGATTTACTAAAGAACAATAGAGATAAGTTTCTGCTCCTAGTAATTCTGCAACATTAATCGTTGCAGTGAAAGTGTAAGGGGAAATAACATCAGTCATTTGTAAATCCTCAGGTCGTATACCCATAATAATCTCTTTCCCTAAATAATTTTTTTCCTTTAACAATGGTAAATGCATGGATGGGATAGGGAAGCTTTGCTCGCCTAAAAGGATCTCGGTATCTGTTAGACGACAGTGGAAAAGGTTCATGGATGGTGAGCCAATAAAGCCTGCCACAAACATGTTAAGTGGTGTATTATATACTTCTTTAGGTGTCCCAATTTGTTGTATAAGGCCATCCTTCATCACTACCAGACGGGTAGCCATCGTCATAGCCTCTGTTTGGTCATGTGTGACATAGATCGTTGTCGTTTGAATTCGTTGATGGAGCTTCTGGATTTCTGCTCGCATTTGTACACGTAATTTGGCATCCAAATTAGAAAGAGGCTCATCCATTAAAAATACCTTAGCATCTCTGACAATTGCTCTTCCCAGTGCTACACGCTGACGTTGTCCACCAGATAGAGCTTTTGGTTTTCTTTTTAAATAATCCTCTAATCCTAAAATCTTAGCAGCTTCTTTAACACGACGATCTATTTCCTTTTTATCAACCTTTCGTAGCTTTAAGCTAAATGCCATATTATCATAGACTGTCATATGTGGATATAAAGCATAGCTTTGAAATACCATTGCAATGCTACGATCTTTTGATTCCACATCATTCATGAAAACATCGTCAATGTATAGTTCTCCCTTTGATATATCCTCTAAGCCAGCAATCATACGTAAAGTTGTGGTCTTACCACAGCCAGAAGGGCCTACAAACACAATGAATTCTTTATCATGGATATGCAAATTAAAATCAGTTACGGCCTGGATATTTTTATCGTAAATCTTATAGATATGCTCTAACCGTAATTCCGCCATACATACTGCACCCCTTTACTAGTCATATTTTCATTGTAAATGACTTTAGAATAGAGTGATATGGAAAGCTTGCACAGTGTTGAAGGCATAATTTGTGCAGTTGGTCTTAAAGTGATTCTAAGAAAATAATTGCGAGATAAACTTCTAGCCGATGGGAAAATTGCCGAATATCCTTTTGCGTCATTTGTTGAAATTTTTCTAAGCGATTTTGTAAGGTATTGCGGTGCATATACATTTTTTTAGAGGCTAATGTAATGTTTCCATCGCATTCAATCAATTTCTTAATTGTATGGAGTAATTCTGGCTGAGAAGTGGCTCTTTTTAGGATAGAGGAGATAAAACTTTCTTTCGCTTGATAGGCTAGATGCTGCGTTATATAAGGCACTAAAAGCTCTTGCTGTGTGAGTACATGCTTTGGTGTATAAGTCCAAATGGATGGTAGAAGGTGAACATACCAGTTAAATCGTTCCTTGGTTGTGGTGATGTTGTGTATAATATCAGAAACAAAAATTTTAAAATGAGTCTCTAAGTCTGCCATTATGGGATTAGCATAATGAGTCAAATCTAAAAACTCCTCATTGTAGTCGATACATTCGATTATGACAAATAATTGTGGCTGAAGCGATAGCAGTATAATATCCTTCCCAAGTAAAGCTTCGAAGACTGAACGCAATAATGTAGGTGTTGAAAAGTCTTTATCAAAGTGAAGAAATAACAAACGATGCATAGGAAGATTAGTTGGAGCAATATCTGTTTTATCTGTAAAATAATCAAGCCAAATCATATCATAGTTATCGTATAAAACAGTGGGGCCTGAGAATATTCGCAATAGCTCATATTCATTTTGTGTCATTGTGTGTATGGGAATTTCGTAAAGCTGATTGTCAAAATTAAATACATAATTTCCATCAGTTTTACCTGAGAAGGGGCTTAATAATGGGAAACGTTGCTGTAATTTTTGAAGATCCATGCATGCCACTCCTTATTTAATGTAATAAGGTTAATTTACTATAATTATATGATGAAATGCTTATAGTATTAATATAAAAAAACACGGACATGAGCATGCATGACAATCACACCTAGCTAATGTCCGTGTTATCTATTTAGGCATCTTTTTTAAATAACTTACCTGGCCAGAAAGCATATTTACCTAGTACTGTTGTGATGGCTGGTACAAGTAATGGCCTTACAATAAATGTATCGAGCAATACACCAATGGCTGTCACAACACCAAATTGAACAAGCACTTGAATCGGTAATGTTGCCAGTACCGCAAATGTACCTGCTAGGATGAGTCCAGCAGATGTAATAACGCTTCCTGTTCGGACAACACCTTCTTCTACAGCTGATAAATGGTCAGTGGTTTTACGCTTTTTCCAAATCTCTGAGATCATAAAGATATTATAATCCTCTCCGAGAGCTACTAAGAACACAAAAGCATACAATGGAATAGCTCCAGAAATTGCTTCGGCCCCCATGATATGATGTAAGATTAACCATCCAGCGCCTAATGCTCCAAAATAAGAAATAATAACAGTTGCTAATAGATAAACAGTTGCTGTAATAGAACGTAAATAGACAAATAATAATAATGCGATTAAGGCAATCATGGTTGGCATGATTACTGTTTCATCTCGCTTAGTTATTTGTTGTGTATCATATTGACTAGCTGTTTCTCCACCAAGCCAAACATGTTTTTCAGCGTTGTTGAGACCTTGTGCCTCTAGTATTTTAATAACCTCTTTTTGTAGTTCAGGAATATGAGCTAATGACTCCTGTGCATAAGGGTTGGCATTGAAATTGAGTTCATACAAGTGTATATTCTTATTTTTTTCGCCAATTTGTACATCTGCCACACTATCAATATAAGAGATAGCTTCAAGTTGTTGCTGGATATTAATATCAGTACCTTCTGTGTCTATTACTAATTGAACAGGTGCTAGTTCTCCAGGCGAAAAATTCTCTTCTATTAATGTAAACCCTTCTCTAGACGGCATATCTTTTGGGAAGGATGAAAGCAAATCAAATGTATATTGAATTCGCGGAACAAATGCCGCCAACCCTCCAAGTAAGATTACAGTTACAGCGATAACGACCCAAGGTTTATGGGTAACAAAATGACCAATTTTATGACTAACCTTATGTGAAGGCTTATGCTGTTTCTTGCCCTTTTTATTGGCCATTTCCTCCGTTCGAGGAGTGAAGGGGAAGAACGCTACTCGCCCAATAAGGACAAGAATTGCTGGTAGGACAACAAGTGCTGCGACTCCCATGACAAGCACACCAAAACTAAATGGTACGGCAAAGCGTTGAAATGCGCCATAATGGGCAAGACTAAGGGTCGCTAAACCTATAACTACTGTTAGGGCACTCATTAAAATAGCACCACCCGATTCTTTAACAGCTAGCTTCATTGCGACCGTCTTATCCTCAACATCAAAGAGTATTTCTCTATATTTTGAAATTAAAAATAAACAATAGTCAGTACCTGCACCAAATAGTAAAACAGTCATAATAGAGACTGCCTGTGAATCTTTATCTATCCATCCCTGTTCAGCAAAAAAACCAAGTGTCGGGCTAATCACACCATAGGCAAGCCCTACAACAATTAAAGGAATAATAGCTAGCAATGGAGAACGATAAATAATAATAAGTAATACTAAAACGAGTAATACAGTTGCGATCAATAGCTTCACATCTGCTTGTGAAAATAAACTGACAGCATCAGTGGCAATTCCCACTGGTCCAGAATAGCGCACATGGAGTGCATCGCTTGATAATTTATCATCTAATTGGACTTGATAGCCTTCCATTATTTTTGTCAGCTTATCTAAACTATCCTGTAGCATATCTGTTGCGACACCTTTTTCAAAAAACACAGGTGTAACAATTGTTGAACCATTTTCAGAAGCGGAAGCCATTAAAGCCTGAGGTGGCATTTGATCAAATGGTGGAACCATTGTTTGATGGGCTAAGGGCTTTGCTTGCAGCTCGTTGTATACACCTTGTATAGCCGAAAAATCATCAGGTGTTAAGCCATTTTCACGATGCCACACCAACAATAGAGGTGTTCCAGCATCATTAGGAAATTGCTCTGCAATAATGGATGCAGCTTGCTCAGACATTTCGGTATTAGGTAAGTTTTTGCCTGACTCACTTTCTATACTATTGATTTGTGGCCAAGCAAATGAGAATACAACTACTAATAACACCCAAAAAGCTAGTGCTAATAATCTTCCCTTTTTACTTGCAACCATTGAGCCCCATTGCTCAAGTGGATGTTTTTTCATCAAAAGACCTCCATTTCATGTAAGTGATTTAATTATATATACTAGAAGGTTAATTAATCAATCCATAAATATTAATATGTTATAATATGCGTAAAAAGAATGCTTAATTAAGGAGGCGAACTTGTTGAAACAATCACCGCGTGTTCTCGGGAGACCTCGCCATGATGAAAATGCGAAACCTACAAAAGATATTGTCCTTGAAACGGCCACAAGACTTTTTATTAAAGAGGGCTACAAAAATATTTCAATGGATGATGTAGCAAAGGCTTGTAACGTAACAAAGGCGACTGTCTATTACTACTACCCAACTAAAGGGGATTTATATACATCTGCTTTAATCGCTATGATGGATCGTATCAAGCTATCTATTCTACAAATTTTAGAGCAGCCTAAACCATTTAAAGAACGACTCGAACAGCTCGTTGAGGTTCATTTATCAGCCACTATCGATATTGATATGAAAAATTTTATGAAAGAGGCTACCATTAATTTATCGGAATCGCAGCTGAGACAAGTTCAAGCATCCGAAAATGGTATGTATCAAACAATAGAGCATGCTATGCAAAAAGAGATGGAAAAGGGCACAATTCGAAAAGGAAATGCAAAGTTTTTCGCTCATAACTTTATGGCATTGATGACTGTAGGGTATTTTAAAGATGGGGATGGTAAAACTTTGCTAGGCTCAGTAGATGTGACGGCAAAGGAAGTAACAAATTTCTTCTGGCTTTCTGTTGAAAAACGTTAACACAAAATAGGTTTGTAAAAGGAGTTATCTCATTCATTTGGGATACTTCTTTTTTAGTGATGTAAGTCACAGACAATCAGAGTGATTCTTCATTATAGTGGGGGTGTGGCCTAAAAAGTAGTGGAACATCGTAAATCAAAAGAACCTATAATAGCATAAAAACAGTGTAATGGAGGAATGACAATTATACCAATCCAAGCAATGCTAGAAGAAAAGACAAAACATATTGGTAAATTAGGGAGTATCGCTGGTGCAGATATTTTGAACATTCAATTGCGTGCAGGTGAAAAAATTCCTGAGCATCGTGCGGACAATGAAGTGCTAATTATTGTTCAATTTGGTGAAGTTCGCTTTATTGTTGAAGGTGTGGAAGAAATTTTAACACAAGATACAATTTTAACTTTAAAACCATCTGAAAAGCACAGCTTAGAAGCAGTTACAGACGTTCGTGTTATTGTCATTAAATTAAAATAAAAAAAGCTCCTATATTCTAAAATCTACTTTGTTAGCCAAGAGGGATACATTTCTTTTGACACTAACAAAAAAGATATAGCGTCCTTATTGAATATTACTAGAGAAACCTAAAGCTGTCGTTTATCTGCTTTCCAAAGAGAAGGGGATATAGAGATGACAGGAAAAGGAATTATCAATAAAAATTATGATGCGTTGGAAAATTTATTATAGCAAGACAGTTAATAGTTGATGAAATCAATGAATTTTGAAAAGATTGTCGAAATTGTGATATAGCTCATTGAAATAATGTACAAACAGTCTTATAATGAAGGTTGTAATGTCACCAAGACAAGATAAGGATGGTATTATGATGCGCTTTTTGCGATTTAAAGTAAACATTGTAATAACAAGTCATACGAATCGCTATCCAGCCCTTGTGACTGGTGATTGTGTAAGATATACGCTGTAACGACTGTTAAGTTTTACCTTAATGGTCTTTTTTACATGTAAGCAATAAAAAATAGTACTAGTGATGGCAAAGGAGAGTTCAAAATGTCAGAAACGAATAACCAAACACAGGCTGAACAAGTAACTGTGAGTAAAGAGCAATTAGATGTACTAGATCAATTATTAAAGCCTGAAGTTCAAGAATCACTAACAACTTTAGTTGAGCAATTACCAAAGTTAACTGAAATGATGACATTATTAACGAAATCATATGAGTTTGCTCAAGCTGTTGCAACAGACGAAGTGCTTAAAAACGATACTGTTGGAGCAGTAACAGAAATCGCTGGTCCTGTAGTGGGCTCTGCGAAAAACCTTGCAGCAACTGCAATTGAAGCGAAAGACCGTGCATCTGAAAGCCATGAGGTAATTGGTTTATTCGGTCTTGTGAAAATGTTAAAAGACCCTCAAGTTCAAAATGTTTTCCGTTTTGTTAATGCTTTCTTACAAGTAAGCTCAGAACGCAAAGCCAAATAAGACTCAAGGTAAATTCAATTCGTAAGGACGGAGGATTAATTAATCATGTCAAAAGAAATCGTCATCTTAGGTGCAGGTTACGCTGGCGTTTTAACTGCATTAACAGCACGTAAGTATCTATCAGCTGATGAAGCTAAAATTACTGTAGTAAACCAATTCCCAACACACCAAATTATCACTGAGCTTCACCGTTTAGCTGGTGGTACAATTGCAGAAGGTGCTGTTGCATTACCACTTAAAAAAATCTTTAAAGGTTTAGATATCGACCTACACATTGCGAAAGTATCAAAATTTAATGTAGATACTAAAAAAGTTGATTTAGATAATGGTTATACATTAACTTATGACACACTTGTAGTATCTTTAGGTAGCCAAACTGGATTCTTTGGTATCCCAGGATTAGAAGAAAACTCTATGGTTCTTAAATCAGTAAATGATGCCAATAAAATCAACAAACATATTGAAGACCGCATTAAAGCATATGCACAATCTAAAGATGAAGCAGATGCAACAATCGTTATTGGTGGTGGCGGTTTAACAGGTGTTGAGCTTGTTGGTGAAATCGTGGACAACTTCCCGAAAATCGCTGCAAAACATGGTGTTAATTTTGCTGATCTTAAAATTAAACTTGTTGAAGCTGGTCCAAAAATCTTGCCAGTTCTTCCAGATACACTTATCCAACGCGCTACTGAAAGCTTAACTAAACGTGGCGTAGAATTTATTACAGGTACACCAGTAACAGGTGTTGACGGCAACGTTATTTCTTTAAAAGACCGTGAACCAATTGTTGCAAATACACTTGTTTGGACAGGTGGGGTAGCTCCACTTCCAATCGTAGGCGAATCAGGTCTAGCTGCTGATCGTGGAAAAGCAACTATTAATGAATTCTTACAATCTACGTCTCACGAAGATGTCTTTGTTATTGGTGATGCATCTGTTGCACTACCAGCTGATGGAGGTCGTCCACTATACGCCCCAACAGCACAAGTTGCATGGCAAATGGGTGAATGTGCTGGTTATAATGTATTTGCACAATACAAAAACCAAGACATGAAAGCATTCTCAGCTGTAAACTCTGGCACACTTGCAAGCTTAGGTCGTAAAGATGCTGTTGCTACAATTGGTGCGAGCAACACAGAGCTTAAAGGCCTTCCTGCAACATTAATGAAAGAAGCTTCTAATATTCGTTACTTAACACATATTAAAGCTTTATTTGGTTTAGCCTATTAAAAAACAAAACACTCACTACTATCACGCTATGTCGTTGTTAGTAGTGAGTGTTTGTTTTTTTCTAAAGATGTATATTAATTACTTTAAATCCAGTAAAATAAATACATATTCAATATTCTATTTTCTGAGGTGATGGCTGTGTTAACAATGTTCCAATCAAAAAAAGTAGATATAGAGCAATTTAAGGCTAAAATTGATGAACTGAATGCAAAGCTGGATAAGAAAGATCATGAATTTCAAATTTTTTTAAATGAGTTACATAAGGAAATCATTGAAACTATTGAACAACATAACAAGGTAAATGACCAGCATACTATTTTAGGAGAAATGGTCGCAGATATTGTAGGAGAGTTTAATAAAGTTGAGGATAGCACAATTCACTCCAATAAAATTTCTGAAAATGCCCTAGATAAAGGAAATTTATTAATCTCTTCCTCGGATCAAATGATGACATTATCGGTTGAAAGCAAGCAGGCTGTTCAGGAAGTAGAGCATTTGATTGATGCGTTGGGAGAGCAGTCTCAAAAAACGTCTTTAAGCATGAGTAATTTAAGTGAGCGCTCAAAGCAAATAGCTGAAATTGTAAATGTTATTGGAGAAATATCAAATCAAACCAATTTACTAGCTTTGAATGCATCTATTGAGGCAGCAAGAGCAGGGGAGCATGGTAAAGGCTTTTCGGTTGTTGCCGAGGAAGTTCGCAAATTAGCTGAAAATACGAAAACAAGCACAGAAGATATTGCTAATTTAACAAAGAAAATCGAAGAACAAATTGGACTTGCTTACGAGGATAATAAAAATAACATGCAGCTAGTAACGGAAGGCATTGATAAAAGTGCTAAAACATCAGTAAAAATTGATCAATTACTGCACATTATGACAAATGTTCAAACGGGAATAAATGAGCTATTAGCTTCAATTAAAGATCAGAGGCTATCAAACGAAGATGTTATACATAAATTTAATAGGACGACAGCCTTATTCGATGAAACAAATCGCGTTCTAACAAGCCATATTGATGAATCAGAAATTGTAACAAAAAAATTATTAGAGGCAGTTGATCAAGTAAAGCATTTCCCAACTGAAAGATAGAGATTTTAACTTCATTCTATGGAAATTTAAAAAGCAAGAACCCTGCATAGCAGCAACTTTTCAACTTCTTAGTGACTACTACAGGGTTCATTTAATTATTTCAAGTCGCCAACTTTTTCTTTTAATGCGGCTAATTGATCTGGATAGTTTTTTTCAGTTATTTCATTCCACAATTGTGCATCTTTAATTCCACATCTTTCGGGAATAAAGACTGGGTCAAGCCCCAACTTCTTTTGCTCTTCATAATCTCTTAATGTAGCTATACCTGGCTTTGTTAATAAAATAATAGCAATTAGGTTTAACCATGCAAGTGTACCTACACCGATATCAGCAAGATTCCAAGCAGTTGATGAGGAACGAATCGTTCCAAAAAAGATAGAGATAACTAGTAGTACTTTTACGACAATAGCAATAGTAGCAAAGTTTTTATTGTTTCTAAATAAGTAAGCAACATTACTTTCTGTGTATACCCCAAAAGCAAGCATAGTAGTTATTGCAAAGAAAAATACAGCGATAGCAATAAAAGGACTTCCTAAACCAGGAATGAATGAGTTAATTGCTTCTTGTGCAAATGCAGTACCTGCTTCAACTCCTGGTAGATTCTCAACTAAAAATCCCCCATTAGGATGGGCAATATTGTAACTGCCTGTGGAGATGATCATAATGGCTGTAGCTGTACAAACAAGCAGTGTATCTACATAGACCGAGAATGCTTGGACAAGCCCTTGTTTAGCAGGATGAGATACTTCTGCGGTACCAGCTGCCTGTGCCCCAGTACCTTGACCTGCTTCATTTGAATAAGCCCCTCTTTTTACTCCCCACATAATTGCATTTCCAAAAACAGCACCGAATGCAGCATTTAAATTAAAGGCAGAGCTGAAAATTAAAGCAAATATTGCAGGTACATCTTTTATATTGATCAATAAAATAATGAATGCAAGAAGTATGTAAGCAGTTGCCATAAACGGTACAGCATATTCAGCAACTTTTCCAACCCTTTTAATACCGCCAAAAATAGCAAATCCAAATATTGCAGAAACAATAATACCTGTAATTATTGGTGAAATCCCGAAGGCATTTTTTGTTGAATCAGCAATATTAAAGGCTTGAACACCTGAACCAGTGAAACCAGTTGCTATAATTGTAGCGATAGCAAATAGTATAGCAAATGGCTTATTTTTTAACCCTTTCTCAATATAATATGCTGGCCCTCCACGATACTCTCCAGCGATTTCTTGTTTCCAAACCTGGGCTAACGAGGACTCAATATAGGCAGCACCAGCTCCTAAAAAGGCTATGACCCACATCCAAAAGATAGCCCCTGGTCCTCCAAAATAAATTGCAGTAGCTACACCAGCTATATTCCCAATTCCGACACGTCCACCCAATGCCATTGCAAAGCTTTGAAAAGATGAAACGCCATTTGCCGAAGTTTTTCTATTAAATAATTGTTTAATCATATCTTTGAAGAGACGCAGCTGTGGAAACCTCATAATAAGCGAAAAGTAAACGCCAGCTCCTAAGCAAAGATAAACTAATGCGTTACTCCAGATAATCCCTGCTATTTTACCTGTTAAAGCGGCAAAATCCATATAACAACCTCTTTCTATTTTGTACTTGTCATCTTAGATTATTAGGTAACAATTTAAATGAGAGGATATGAAAGCTATTTTGAATGAAGTTTCTTTTATTTAAAATAAACTTTTAATCAATGTATCAATCATAATAGGCATCTCTTTAAACGCACTATCCACATGCAATCGTTCTGTTTTTTGATGGGCATCCTTTCCAAATGGACCGACATTTAAGACAGGACCTTGTA